>CAIQON010000265.1 GCA_903873475.1 uncultured bacterium | reverse complement strand
GGTTGCCGAGCAGGCGCAGCGGTTCGGCGATCGTGTCGCGGGCCGTGTAACGGGGATTCAGGCTGTCGGTCGGATCCTGGAACACCATCTGGATCTGCTTTCGCTGCGGCATCCGCGCGAACCGGCTCGCCGGAATGCCCCCGATATCCTCGCCCCGGAAGCGGATCGCACCATCGGTCGGGTCGAGCGTGCGCGTGATCAGCCGCACCAGCGTCGACTTGCCACAGCCCGACTCGCCCACCAGCCCTACGCTCTCGCCGCGGCCGATCGAGAGATCCACGCCATCGACCGCATGCAGCAGCGGCGTGCGCCGGGCTCCACGGAAAGGGACGAGACTCGCCGTCGCCTTCAGCGGGAACAGCTTGCGTACCTGCTCGACCTGCAGCAGCGGCCGGGTATCGTCGGTCACAGCGGCCTCCGGCAGGCGACGGAATGCATTGCGCCGGCAGCGAGCCGGGCCAGGGGAAGCTCGCCGCACGCTGGCTCGGCACGCTCACAGCGCTCGCTGAACCGGCACGCCGGCAGGTCGCTGCGCCGCAGGTCGGGCAGGTAGCCGGGGATCGCAGCCAGGGAACGCAGGTCGCTCCCGGCGTGGGGCGTGGTGGCGATGAGGCGCGCGGTATAGGGGTGACGCGGATGCGCGAACAACTCGGCCGTAGGCGCGGTCTCGACCACATGGCCCGCATGCATCACCACGATCCGGTCGCAATGTTCGGCCGCCAGGCCGAGGTCGTGCGTGATCAGCACGGTGGCCATGTTGCGCTCGCGCGCCAGTTCACCGATCAGGTCCATCACCGCCGCCTGGGTGGTCACGTCCAGCCCGGTGGTCGGCTCGTCGGCGACCAGCAACGAGGGCGAGCAGGCGAGCGCGATGGCGATCATGATGCGCTGGCAAAGCCCGCCGGACAGTTCGAACGGGTAGGCGTGGTAGCGGCGCTCGGGGTCGGGGATGCGTACCGCAGCGAGTGCCTCGATCGCACGGCTGCGCAGGTCGGAGGACCGGGTGCTGGTGTGGCGCGCGAGCACGTCCTCGATCTGGTGGCCGACCTTGCGGATCGGGTTCAGCGCAACCCGGGGGTTCTGGAAGATCATCGCGGCCTCGCGGCCGCGGATCTCTTCCAGGTCGGCCGCGCTGGCGCGCACGAGGTCGAGCCCGCCGAACACCGCCCGCCCGCCAGTGATGCGGCCGGCGGCGTCGAGGATGCCCAGCACGGCATAGAACAACACCGACTTGCCAGAACCGGACTCACCCACCACCCCGACGGTCTCGCCCTTGCCGACGGCGAACGAGATGTCCTCGAGTGCATGTACGGTACCGCCGCGCGTGCGGAACTCCACGCCGAGCGATTCGACGGACAGCAGGGGCACGGGCGTTTCCATCACGTACGCCGCCGGGGATCGATCATGTCGCGCAGGCCATCGCCCAGCAGGTTGAAGCAGAACACGGCCAGCATCAGCACCATCCCGGGGAAGAAAGAAACCCACCATTCACCGGAGATCATGTAGCTCGCGCCCTCGGCAACCATGATGCCCCACTCGGGTTGCGGCGGCCGTACCCCAAGGCCGATGAACGACAGGCCGGCCGCGTTGAGGATCGCCCAGCCCATGTTCAGCGAGATCTGCACCATCACCGGCGGCAGGATGTTCGGGAACAGGTGGCAGGCGAGGATGCGCGCCTCGGAATTGCCGGACAGGCGGGCAGCCTCGACGAAGCCGGCGTTACGGCGCACGTTCACCTCGGATCGTGCGACCCGGATGTAGAACGGCAGGTTGATGATCGCGGTCGCGTAGATGATGTTCTCGACCGAGTTGCCGAGGGCAGCGACGATCGCCATCGCCAGCACGAACAGCGGGAAGGCCATGATCGTGTCGGCAAGCCGGCTCACCACGCGGTCGACCCAGCCGCCGTAGTATCCGGCGCAGGCACCGAGCCCGCATCCGAGGCCGAACGACAGGAGCACCGCCGCGAGCGCCATGCCGAAGTCCAGGCCAGTGGCGACGATCACCCTGGACAGGATGTCGCGGCCGAGCTGGTCGGTGCCGAACCAGTGCAGGGCCGACGGCGGCTGCAGCACCTTGTCCGGGCTGGTGGCGAGTGGGTCGAACGGAGCGATCCACGGGCCGAACAGCGCGAGCAGCACGAACAGCGCGAACAGCGCGAATGCACCCGCGGTCACCGGGTTGTCGGCGAGCACGTAGCGCACGTGGCGCAGGCTGGCCAGGTCAGTCATCGATGCTCACCCGGGGGTCGATCACCGTGTAGAGGATGTCGATCATCAGGTTGATCGCGACGAACAGCATGGCCATCACCAGCACGAAGCCCTGCACCGGCGCGTAATCGGACTGCACCAGCGCATCGACTGCGAACGAGCCGATGCCGGGCCAGGCGAACACTTTCTCGATCACCACGTTCGACCCGAGCATGAACGAGAACACCATGCCCATCGTGGTGAGCACCGGCAGCATCGCGTTGCGGAACGCGTACCGGTAGAGCACGGTCGACGAAGACAGGCCGCTCGCGCGTGCAGTACGGATGAAATCAGAGGACAGCACACCGAGCATCGCCGCCCGGGTCATGCGCGCGATCGGGGCGAGCACGAAGATCGCCAGTGTCAGCACCGGCAGGATCATCTGCTTGCCAGCCGCGATGCACAGCGCCACGTCACCTGCCAGCAGGCTGTCGACGAGGTAGAAGCCGGTGATGTGTGGTGGCGGCGAAAACATCGAATCCAGGCGGCCGACCGGGGGCGGCGCGATGCCCAGCAGGTAATAGAAGACGTAGGCGAGCAGCAGCCCGGTGAAGAATATCGGCAGCGAGACGCCGAGTGTCGTGATCAGCCTGCACGCATGATCGACCCAGGAGCCGGGACGCGTCGCCGCAACGATGCCCAGCGGCAGGGCGACGATGCAGGCGACCAGCAACCCGAGCAGGGTCAGTTCGAGCGACGCGGGCAGCCGGCGCAGGATCTCGTCGAGCACCTGCTGCCCCGTCGATACCGAAAGGCCGAGGTCGCCCTGCGCCAGGTCACCGATGTAGTCGACGAACTGCGCCCACAGCGGCTGGTCGAGCCCCAGCTTCGCGCGCACCTGCTCGACCGCCTCCTGCGTCGCGGCGGGCCCGGCATAGAAGGCGGCCGGGTCGCCCGGCAGCGCACGCGTGAGGATGAAGGTCACGATGACGATCCCGATGACGTTCGGGATCGCCGCCAGCAGCCGCCTGCCGATGAGTCGCAGCACGCGCGTCAGGCCTTGAAGATCGTGCGGTAGTCGGCCTGCACATGGAACCAGTACATGTAGCCCTGCACGTACTTCTGCATCGCGACATCGAAGGCAGGCTGGATGATCGGGATGCGCGGCACGTCAGTGAACGCGATCTCGACGAAGTTCTTGACCTGTGCCTCGTAGCGTTTGGGGTCGGTTTCGAAGCGGGCCGTGTCGATCAGCTTGTCCATGGCCGGGTTCTGGTAGCTCATCGTGTTGAACACCGCGTTCTGGCCGTGGTAGCACCAGTAGAAGAAGTATTCCGGGAAGTTGAGCCAGCCACCGAAGCGATTGAAGATCAGCGGCATGTCCTTCTTCAGCAGCGCGGCGCGCCAGTTGGCGCCGGGCACCTTGTTGATGGACAGCTTGATGTTGATCCGGGCGAGGGCCTCCTGGATTAGGATGGAGACCGGTTCTCCGATCGTCGCGCCGCCGAGGTCGAACGACAGGGTGGTCTCGAAACCCTCCGGCATGCCAGCCTGCTTCATCAGCTCGAGCGCACGCGGCACGTTGGTGCTGTAGCCGTGCGGCACCGGCCACTCGGCCTTCGTCGGCGTGTTCGACTTCGCACCCCACATCTTGGTGCCGCGCCCCCAGAAGCCGATGTCATTCATCCGGTCGTACGGCAGCGCGTAGGCAATCGCCTGGCGCACCAGCGGATTGTTGAACGGCGGGCGGGTGGTGTTCATGCCGATGTAGAACAGCGCATTCTCGATCGGCGTCGAGACCACGCGAACCGGGCCGGACTCCTTCGCCATTTCGAGGAAGTCCTTCGGCGGCAGTTCGTAGGTCATGTCGATGTCGCCGCGCGCGAGCAGCGCCCGGCGATTGCCGGCGGAGGGCACCTCGCGCTGGACGATACGCCGCAACCGCGGCAACGGACCGCTCTTCCAGTTGTCGAAGCGGCTGTAGATCAGTTCCTGCCCGGGACGCCAGGCTTCGACCCGGAAGGCGCCGCCACCGGCCGTGTTGTTGCGAAGCCAGCTAGCAGCCCACGGATCCTTGTCGGTGGCGTTCTTCATCGCCAGCGCCGAGTTGTAGATCGATGGCACCGGTACCGCCATGTTCGGCATAGCCATCTTGTCCCGCCGGTCGAGTTCGACGCGGAAGGTGTAGTCATCCACCACGATGAACTGCTTGGGTTCGTTGAGCGATCCCGCGCGCATCTGGAACTGGGGAAAGCCGCCCATGCCGAGCGCCCGGTCGTATGACCACTTCACGTCCTTTGCGGTGACCTTCGTGCCGTCATGGAAGGTCGCATTGCGGCGCAGCTTGAAGGTCACCGACTGGCCGTCCTTGGCGACCTGCCAGCTCTCGGCCAGCTCCGGCTCGAGCTTGCTGTAGTCGTAGGAGACCGTTCCGTCCGGGAGTTTCTTGCGCCCGAACGTCATCAAGCGATCGTAGGCATTGACCGCGACGCTGTAGGCTGGCCGGTTGGCACCCACCCCGTGGATGTCAAGGCTGTTGGGTCCGAATTCGTTCGCGACCACCAGCGTTTCGCGCTTTGCATCCTGGGCGAGGGCCACGGACGAACCCGCGACCATGGTGCTGGCACCGCCGGTGGCGGCAGCGGACTTGATGAAGCGGCGTCGATTCATGGATTCTCCGGTAGCGTGGGAACCGATGCAGTTGGATGCCTCGATCCCGGGACGGGTGTGCTCACAGCCATGGCCCCGGCCTTCGTGGCACACCAACTGGTATACCAACGGGCCGCGGTGCGTTCATTTGAGCAACAAGCGTGCCATTGGCAAGTCGGCCTGGCATCTGCCAACGATCGGCCGCCCCGGGCAGGCTCCATCCCAGTGCGCCCGCAGGCGCCGGAGGGACCGATCGATCGATCAGGCGCTGTCGGCGGGCAGCCTCGCAAGGTCTCGTGCACGCGCCGATGCGGCGCAGCCGCACCCGGGTGACGCACGAGCGGCCGCGCGCGCACCACGCACGGGCAGAGCGGCCACGCGCAGCATCGACCCGATGCCTGCCATGCCGATCGGCGCGGCCGGCGGGAAGCCCGTGCGTGCCGCCTTCTAGGGCATGAGCACCCGGCCCGGCGCATGCGACGCTTCGGCGAGCGCGGCCATCACCAGGTTGACCGAGACCTGCCGCCGGTAGGCTGCGGTCGAGCGGATGTCGTCGATCGGCGACAGGTCAGAGGCGAGTGCGCGCTCGACGAGTGCGCGGTCGATCTCCGGAAAGGCCCTGCCCCGGATCGCAGCCGACAGGCCAGGCGCAGCCAGCGGCACCGGCCCGGCCGAGGCGAAGCCGAAGCGCGCAGCGCGCACCTGCCGGCTGGCAGGCTCGGCCTCGTCCGTCGTCTCGATCAGTGCAGCGAGCGCAACCTTGCTGATCGCCTGCGCCCTGCGCGTTCCCACTTTCCGGTAATGGCTCGATGCGCCAGGTGCCGGATACGGCACTGTCACCGACACCAGCAGTTCATCGGGCTCGGCAAGCGTGCGCTTGTACCCGGTGTGGAATGTGGCGTAGTCGAGCGTGCGACTGCCGCGCAGGCTTGCCAGCGTGACCTGCGCCCCATACGCCAGCAGCACCGGCGGGTTGTCCGCTGCCGGCGACGCGTTCATGATGTTTCCGCCGAGCGTGGCCCGGTTCTGGATCGCAATCGAACCGGTCTGCCGTGCCGAACAGGCCAGCATCGAGAGACGGCCTGCGATCGCCGGATGCGCGGCGATGCGCGCGCAGCAGGCCGTGGCACCGATGGTCACCGCGTCCGGGCCGACCTCGATCATGCCCAGTTCCGGCAGCGCGGACAGGTCAAGGACCGAGGGTAGCCGCCGGCCACCGGCGTTCCATCCGACCATGAGGTCGGTGCAGCCGGCGATCGCGACGACCGTACCTCGCGCTGACGCCCTGATCGCGAGCGCGTCGGCGAGCGATGCAGGCCGGTACCACTCGCCCGCTGCAGCCGCCGCGTGATTCATGCGTCGCCACCGCGGACGGTTGCGGCATCGAGCACGGCCGCATAGATGCGCGCGTAGCCGGTACAGCGGCACAGGTTGCCCGCCAGCGCTTCGCGGACTTCATCGAGGGATGGATCCGGCTGGCGGTCGAGCAGCGCGCGCGCCGCGAGGATCATGCCGGGCGTGCAGATCCCGCACTGGGTGGCGCCGGCCCGTGCG
>CAIQON010000264.1 GCA_903873475.1 uncultured bacterium | reverse complement strand
GGCGTCGAGGATGGCCGCCGAGAAATCCATGCTGTTCTTCACGTTCGACGACCGTGCAGTGCGCACGATCATCACCAGCACGTTGTCGGCGATCGCTACCAGCGCGTGGTTGAGCAACTCACGACGTACCGGGTTGATCTTCACTCCGCCTCCAGGAGCAGGTTGTTGCCATCATCAAGCCGCGCCCGCCACCCGGGACGCACCACGACTGTGGTGTCGTACTCCTCGATGATCAGGGGGCCCGCGCACGGCGTCTGCGCCAGCGACTCGCGTGCGACCACGGGTGTGGCGAGCCACCCGAACCGCTCTCCGAAATAGGCCTGGCGCCGGTGCGCGCGCACCGGTCGGGCATTGCCATGTAACACCCGCGCCGGCATGCGTGGCGAGGCCGCCAGGCCACGGCATACAACCTTCATGGCGACTGTCTGCAGCGCCTCCCCCGAGACATATCCGAAAGTGCGCAGATGCTCGGCTTCGAACGCCGTGCGCAGCGCATCCAGTGTCCCGGGCGAAGCTGGGTACGTCGACATTGGAATGGTGAGCGTCGACGTCTGGCCCTTGTACTGAATGTCCAGGCAGACCTGGACTTCCTGCTGAGCGGGCTGCGCATACCCTTCCCGCGCGAGCTGCCGCCGACCCGCCTCGATCTGCGGCGCAGCCGCTGCATTGATCGATGCGATCACCTGTGCATCGAGCCGATGATAGAAACCGCGCACCAACTGATGCTCGACATCGGCAAACAGCAAGCCGAGCGCGCTGAACAGCCCGGCCACCGGGGGCACGATCACGTGCGACATGCCGGCGGCTTCAGCCAGCGCGGCAGCATGCACCGGTCCGTTACCCCCGATGGCCAGCAACGAAAACTTCGACGGATCCTGACCACGTTCCGACGATACCCCCTTGAGGGCACGTAGCATCGTCGCATTCACGATCTGATGGATTCCGTAGGCAGTTTCGGTGAGGTCCAGATCGATCTGTGCGCCCAGGGCAGCGATCGCCATCCGGGCCCGGTTGGCATCCAGCGCAAGCTCGCCACCGACGAGCGCCTCTGGATTCAGGTAGCCGAGCACGAGGTTCGCATCGGTCACGGTTGGCGCGACACCGCCTCGACCGTAGCAGACTGGTCCCGGTGCGGCACCGGCGCTGCGCGGCCCGACCTTCAGCCCGCCAGCGGTGTCCGCTGCCGCAATGCTGCCGCCCCCGGCACCCACTTCTGCGATGTCGATCGTCGGCACCTGCACCGGGTAACCCGCGCCGCGGATCATTCGACTCCCCAGCGCGGCGCCGCCGCCGACCTCGCTTTCCGGGCACAGACCGAACGCGTGCTGCTCGATGATCGTTGCCTTGGCTGTGGTGCCGCCCATGTCGAAGACGATCAGATCAGGGACCCCGATTGCCAGGCTCAGCCGCTGCGCACCGAGCACCCCGGCAGCGGGTCCCGATTCGATGATGGTGATCGGGTTCTCAGCAACCGCAGCGCCCGGCGCGATACCGCCACTGGACTGCATGATCATCAGCGGCGCACAGACCCCCAAGCGATCCAGGCGTCTCGCCAGCGCCGTGACGTACTCACCGACAACGGGACGAATGTAGGCATTGATGACCGTAGTGCTGGTTCGTTCGAATTCCCCGATCTGCGGCATCAACGACGTCGAGGTCGTGATCTGAACAGCCGGCAAGCGCTCCCGCAGAAATGCCGCCGCCGCCTGCTCATGCCGGTCATTCGCATAGGAATTCACGAAACACACTGCGAGCGCGTGCACCGACCGCGCCTGAACCGCCTCTGCCACTGCCTCGAGCCCGTCCATATCCAGCGGCTCTACTTCCGAGCCGTCCGCGCCGATCCGACCACCTACCTCGAATCGCAGGTCGCGCGGCACCAAGGGTTCCGCCTTCCGAAAGCGCATGTCGTAGGGGCGTGGTGCGCGGAAGCGCCCCAGTTCGAGTACGTCCCGGAAGCCGCGCGTGGTGACCAGCGCGACCTGTACACCCCGGCGCTCGATGATCGTGTTTGTGGCAACCGTCGTGGCGTGCACAAACTCGGACAAATCGCGCGCGTTGGCCGACAGCTCGCTCAGCAGCGCCTCCACGCCGGACTCGATTGCTTCGCTGTAGTCGTGCGGCGTGGACAACAGCTTCTTGCTGAACACCGTGCCGTCGCCTGCAACCATCACGATGTCAGTAAACGTACCGCCGATGTCGACACCCATTCGGTACCCCGACTGCGGGCTCAACGAAAAAGCACTCGCCAAGCACGACAAGGGCACGCTCTCACTCGAACATCAGCGGAGAACAGTAGTTTCACAGTTTGTGCGCAAGCCATCATCGCTCTCCCTAGGAGGTCCCCTCCGACAGAACGCTCCGCATTGCTTCCATTGAAATGATGGTCGCATATCCACCGTGGGGTGAGGTGCCCGGCAGCGCCGAGATTGGCTCAGTCGACCTTGAGCTTCTGCGCCCGGATCACCTTGCCCCATTTATCGATGTCGTCGCGGACGAAGCGGTCGAATTCCTCGGGTGACCCGGCCACCGGCTCGACGAGCATCCCGCGCAGCCGTTCGTCCATGTCGGGCAGGCGCACCACGCGGACGATCTCTGCATGGAGGCGCGACAGGATCGGCTTCTGGATCCCCGCCGGGGCGTGGATTCCGTACCACGCGCTCGCGTCGTAGTCCGGCATTCCCTGCTCGGCAAACGTCTGCACGTCGGTGAAGTCCGGATGCCGCTTCCGGCCGGTGATCGCCAGACCCCGCAGCTTGCCAGAGCGGACGTGCGGCGACGCCGAGGCAGCGGTGTCGATCATCATCGTCACCGCACCTGAGATGAGGTCGATGTGGGCCGGACCGCTGCCCTTGTAGGGCACGTGGATCAGGTCGATTCCGGTCATGCCGACGAAGACGGCAGCCGCCAGGTGCGGCGGCGTGCCGTTGCCGCCGGTCGCGAAGGAGAGCTTGCCGGGCGCGGCCTTGGCTGCGGCGACCACGTCCTTCGGCGCCCGGTACGGCAGCGAGGACGACACCACCATCATCGCCGGCGTCGTTCCGATCAACGTGATCGCCTGGAAGTCCTTGACCGGATCGTAGCCCGGGGCGGCGAACAGCTGCGGTGCCATCGAGTGCGACGCGGGCGACGACATCACGATCGTGTGGCCGTCGGGCGCCGCCCGGGCTGCGAGCGCGGTACCGATCGTCGTGCCTGCGCCGGGCCGGTTGTCCACCACCATCGGCTGCCCGAACTCGGGTGAGATGCGCGCGGCCAGCAGCCGCGAGATCGTGTCGTTGCCGCCCCCGGGCGGGTACGGCACGATCAGGCGCACCGGCTTCGAAGGGTAGGCAGGCTGTGCGAGCACCGCGCAGGGCGCGCAGAGGGCGGCAAGGGCAGCAAGGGCGGACCTCGCCACGGCAACGGTCGGGACGGTCGTGCGAAACATCGGTGCTCCTTCGGGTTCGTGCTGCTGCGGGTATGCGTTGCTACCAGTTTACGATGCAGAGTAAAGGGCTCATGCGGAATCGCTTCTCCAGGGCAGCGGCGGATCGTCATCACCCTCGGCCTCGAGGATGTCCAGCGCGGCCCGTAGCGCGCGCTCGTAGCGGTCGCGTTCGCGCGCCACGCGGTCGGCGTCCCACGCGAGAAAGCCGCAGCCGGTCTTCATGCCGTGGCGGCCCTCGGCCAGCATCGCCTCGAGCGAGGGCGGCGGCGCCGCGTCGGCCGCGAGCGTGGGGAATACGCGCCGGTAGAGCGCCGTCGAGATCTCCCAACCCGAGTGTTCCTTTTGGACGATCGGGCCGCACGCCGCGTAGCGAAAGCCGAACCCGAAGCGGACCGCGGTGTCGACATCGGCTGCGCTCGCCACGCCGGCGTCGATCAGCGCGAGGGCTTCGCGCATCAGCGCCGCCTGCATGCGGTTGACGAGGAAGCCTTCGAGCACGCGCCGCACGCGCACCGGCCGCTTGCCGATCGCACGCGCCACCGCCATCGCACGGGCAATGACCGCCTCGTCGGTGTGCGGCCCGTCGATCACCTCGACGACCGGAACGAACTGCGCGGGCATCAGGAAGTGGAAGCCCAGCATCCGGTCGACCGTGGCCGCATCGCCGGCGAACTCCGCGACGGGTAGCGTCGACGAATTCGTGCCTACGGGTACGCCAGGTGGCACGAGGCGGTCGAGCCGGGCGAACAGCGCACGCTTGACCGTCGCGTCTTCCACCGCAGATTCGACGACGAAGCCGCATTCGTCCCACGGCACGCCCTCGAGGTCGGCGTGCAGCCGGATGCGCGCGGCGGCAGCGTCAGCATCGGGCACGCGCATGCGGCCGAGGCCTTCGTGCAGGCGCGAAGGCAAGGCCTCGCGCACCGAGGCGGACGGCTCGACGAGATCGACCGCCGGCCCGCGCGCGGCGAACGCCATTGCGATGCCGCTACCCATCGTGCCGCCGCCGATCACGACGACGCGCGGGGGCAGATCGACGCCCACGTCAGTGCGCCCCGGTGGTAGCCATCACGCATCCTCCTCGCCTTGGACACGGGTCGTTGCCCGCGCCTCTGAACGTGCATGCGCGGCGACAAAACGGTCGCCTCGCTGTGGCTAACACTGTTTCACGGGCTCTGGCACAAGTCAAACCGGACTCTTCCGCCACCTTGACCCTTCCAGAGTGTTGACGCCGACCGAAAACTGACTCTCGGCGCAAATTTCTACCGTCAAATATACCGTCAATCTGACGTGACTCTTTCATGTTGAAGGAAGCGTCAAAAAGGAACCATCCCTATTTGAGTCATGTACTTAGACCGCAACCTCCATCCTGTTTATGATGTCTCTCGGATAGTTGATAAACAGCCATAACCTATTGATTTGTAATGCCCAATAACTTAAACCTCAAAGAGCCTTATTCCCACTCGATCGTCGCCGGCGGCTTCCCCGAGATGTCGTAAACGACCCGGTTGATTCCGCGCACTTCATTGATGATGCGATTGGAAACCCGCCCGAGCAGTTCATGCGGCAGATGCGCCCAGTGCGCCGTCATGAAGTCCTGAGTCTGCACCGCGCGCAGCGCCACCACGTATTCGTAGGTGCGCCCGTCGCCCATCACGCCGACCGCCTTCACCGGCAGGAACACGGCGAAGGCCTGACTGGTCAGGTCGTACCAGCTCTTTCCCTCGTGCGAAG
>CAIQON010000263.1 GCA_903873475.1 uncultured bacterium | reverse complement strand
TCGACCACCTGTTCGCGCTGACGAACATGCCGATCCAGCGCTTCGGCAGCACGCTGGTCAGCAAGGGCACCTTCGGCACCTACATGCAGTTGTTGCGCGACAGCTACCGGCCCGAGAACCTCGATACCGTGATGTGCCGCAGCCTGCTCAGCGTCGACTGGCAGGGCTTCCTCTACGACTGCGACTTCAACCAGATGCTGGGCCTGCACGCCAGCGTGGGCGGGCAAGCGCGACCGCACCTGCGTGACCTGCTGCAACAAGAGGCGGCTGGCACGGACATCCGTATCGCCGATCATTGCTATGGCTGCACGGCTGGCCAGGGCAGCAGTTGCGGCGGGGCGCTCGAGACTGGAGCGCCGGGTGCCCTGGCAGTGTCAGCCGGTCGCATGAACGAGGGCGTGCGTTGATGGCTCGCCTCTCAAAGGGCGCCGTGTGGGCCAGCGCGGTGGCCGTGGCGCTGGTGGCCATCTGGGCCTGGCAGCATTTCGGCCTTGGCGCGCTGCTGACCCTGGATAACCTGAAGGCCAGCCGCGATGCGCTGCAGGCGCAGGTGCAGGCGCAGCCGCTGGTCACGGCGACGTGGTTTTTCGCGCTCTACGTAGGCGCGACGGCGCTGTCGATCCCGGGCGCGGTGATCCTGACGCTGGCTGCCGGCGCGATGTTCGGGCTGGGCTGGGGCCTGCTGCTGGTGAGCTTCGCATCCAGCCTGGGTGCGCTGCTGGCCTTCCTGGTCGCGCGCTACCTGCTTCGCGCCGGTATCCAGGCGCGCTTCGGCAAGGCGCTGGCGCCCATCAACGAAGGGGTGCGCAAGGACGGCACCTTCTACCTGCTGACGCTGCGCCTGGTGCCTGTATTTCCGTTCTGGTTGATCAACCTGCTGATGGGCCTGACCTCGATGGGTGCGGGGCGGTTCTACCTCGTCAGCCAGCTCGGCATGCTCGCTGGCACCGCGGTGTACGTGAACGCGGGCACGCAACTGGCCGCCATCCAGTCGCCCGGCGACGTCCTGTCGCCCGGGTTGCTGGGAAGCTTCGTGCTGCTGGGCCTGTTCCCGCTGCTGGCCAGGGCTGGCGTGGCCTGGCTGGCACAGCGCAAGATCCATGCGAAGTGGACGAAGCCTCGCTCCTTTGACCGCAACCTTGTCGTCATCGGCGCCGGCGCCGGCGGGCTGGTCTCCGCCTACATCGCCGCGGCGGTAAAGGCCAGGGTGACGCTGATCGAAGGGCACAAGATGGGCGGCGACTGCCTGAACTTCGGCTGCGTGCCCAGCAAGGCGCTGATCCGCTCGGCCAAGGTGGCGCGGCAGCTGAAGAGGGCGGGCGAAATGGGTGTGGTCGACGCGGTCGGCCGGGTCGACTTTGCAGCGGTCATGAAGCGGGTCCACGGGGTCATCCGCGACATCGAGCCCCACGACTCCGTCGAGCGCTACACCAGCCTGGGCGTGGAGGTGCTGCAGGGCCACGCTCGCATCACCAGCCCCTGGACGGTCGAGGTGAGGCTGGCGGACGGCACGATGCAGACCTTGACCACGAGGAGCATCGTGATCGCGGCCGGTGCAAGCCCCCTGGTGCCGCCGATTCCCGGCCTGAAGGAGGCGGGCTTCCTTACCAGCGATACGGTGTGGGGGCTGACCGAACTGCCCGGGCGGCTAGTGGTGCTCGGCGGTGGCCCCATCGGCAGCGAGCTGGCACAGAGCTTCGTGCGCCTGGGTAGTGCCGTCACCCAGGTGGAGATGGCGCCGCGCATCATGGTTCGCGAAGACCCGGAGGTGTCGGAACTGGTGGCCGCCTCGCTGCGCGCCGACGGGGTGACCGTGCTCACCGGGCACCAGGCCGTACGCGTCGAGGTGGTGGACGGCGAGAAACGGCTCATCGCCAGGGCTGGTGTCGAGGAGGTGGTCATTGTCTTCGACGAGCTGCTCTGTGCCGTGGGTCGCAGCCCGCGCGTCACTGGCTACGGCCTGGAGGAACTGGGCATCCCGCTCACGCCGCGCAAGACCATCGAGACCAACGACTGCCTCCAGACGCTGTACCCGAACATCTACGCCGTGGGTGACGTCGCCGGGCCGTTCCAGTTCACTCACACGGCCGCACACGAGGCCTGGTATGCCACGGTCAACGCACTGTTCGGCCGCTTCCGCCGCTTCAGGGCCGATTACCGCGTGATCCCCTGGGCCACCTTCACCGACCCCGAGGTGGCGCGCGTGGGGCTGAGCGAGACGGAAGCGAACGAACAGGGCATCGCCTGCGAAGTGACACGGTACGGCATCGACGACCTCGATCGCGCGATCG
>CAIQON010000262.1 GCA_903873475.1 uncultured bacterium | reverse complement strand
GGCCGCCGGCATGCCGCTCGGAGGTGGCGTTCGCGTGGCGTTCGCCTACAGCGGCAGCGCCGGCCTGTCGCAGTCGCCGCTGGAATCGGCGGCGATGCCGCTCGCGCAGAAGGCAACTGTCGTCGGCGCGGGTCTCTCCTGGCGGGTACATGAGCGGCTGCAACTCGGGGTCTCCACCCAGTCCCTGGACGAACGCAACGGGCTGCTCGGCAGCAGCTACAGCGAGTCGTCGGCGGTCGGCCTGGGCAGCGACCGCCAGAGCACCGAGATCGGCGTATCGGCCCTGATTTCGCTGAGTGCCCGCGAAAGCGTGTTCATCGAGGCATCGCAGTCGATGACCCGGTCGGGGCAGGCCGGCGATGCGAGCCTGCTGACTGGCACCAGCGATATCCGGGCGCAGGCTTTCGGTGCACGCTACGTCGTTTCGGAACTGTTCCGCCCGGCCGACCGGATCAGCGTTTCCTTCCGGCAGCCGCTGCGGGTGACCGCGGGTAGCGCGAGCCTTGCGGTGACCTCGATCGACCCGGTCACCGGCGTCGCCACGACCGGCATCGAGCAGGTCGACCTCGCACCGACTGGTCGACAGCGGGACTACCGCATCGGCTACGACACACCGATGTCGAGGACCTCGCGTCTGGGCCTGCAGTTCACGCTGTCGCAGGATGCGCTGAACATCGCGGGCAACGACAAGCGGACGGTCGGCCTGATGTGGACCTCGGCGTTCTGAGCGTTGCGCTGTTCGAGGGAGCACGTTGGCGTTTCGTAGCGGGTCGCCGTAGACTGTCTGGAGCGCCAGATTGCCCGAAGCGCCGGCTCCTGCGGTGCAAGGAAGGCATCGGCGTATTCCCGAGGAGGAAACGACAATGCCCTTCAACCGCCCGTCGGTCGTCGCTCTCGTTGCTGCCTGCACGATCCTGTCCAGCGTTCCTGCGCAAGGGGCATCCCCGCCGTCGTACCCCGTCAAGCCCGTCCGGCTGATCATCGCCAACACGCCGGGTACGTCGGTCGACGCACTGGCACGCGTACTCGGCATGCGCCTGGGCGAGGAACTCGGCGCGCAGATCGTCCCGGACAACCGCGCCGGCGCGGGTGGACTCATCGGTGGCGAGATCGCGTCGCGCTCTGCGGCGGATGGCTACACCCTGCTGGTCAGCTCCACCGGAATGCAGGTGATCACGCCCCAGATCTACAAGGGCCTGAACTACGATCCCATCCGCGATTTCGTGCCGCTGTCGCTGGTCGCGGTCACGCACAACATGCTGGTTGTCACGCCATCGTTGCCGGTGCAGTCGGTGCAGGAACTGATCGCACATGCCAGGTCCAATCCCGGGAAGCTCAACATGTCCAACGCGGGGTCCGGCTTCCAGAGCCACCTGGCCGGCGTGCTGTTCACCCACATGACGGGCATCAACGTGCAGCACGTCCCGTACAAGGGGGGCGCGTCCCTCGTCGCGGTGATCGGCAACGAGGCACAGGTGACGATCGCACCGATGCCGGCGGTGATCGGCCATGTGCGCGCGGGCAAGCTTCGCGCGGTGGCTACCGGTGGCGAGAAGCGCTCCGTGGTGACGCCGACGCTGCCGACCATCATCGAGGCTGGCGTGCCCGGATATGTATCCACTGGCTGGATGGGGCTGATGCTGCCTGCCGGACCATCGCGCACGGGTCCGTCGAAGCCGCTGTACGAGCGTCTGCGCGCCGCGGTGGTCAAGGTCGTCGAGGATCCGGTGACGCGCGAGCAGATGGAGCGCCAGGGCGGCGAAGCCATGTCCAGCACGCCGGATGCCTTCCTGCAGTTGATCCGCGAAGAGTACAAGCGCTTCCAGACCGCGATCGGACTCGCCGGCCTGAAGGTCGACTGAAAACCCGGGTCAGACACGGTTTTCCCAGCGAGGTAGGGTCTGGAAAACCCGGGTCAGACACGGTTTTCTCGGCGAGGTACGGTCTGCGGTACGGCGCGGGTGGGAAAACCGTGTCTGACCCGGGTTTTCAGTCTCGGGCGCGGCGGCGCTGCAGTACCGGGTGCTGGGGTCAGGCCTTGAGTTTTGCTCGGCGAACAGGCTACCGGATACCGGTCGTTGAGTTCCTGGCCTGCACCCACCGCGACTCGAGTGCCGTCAGGCACCGGATCGGACGAAGCGCTCCCCTGCTCATGGTTACTGCGATGGCGTCGCCGCCGCTGGCGTGGATGAGCAATCACGCGGCTAGAGTACTGTCGGCCGCGACAGCCTGCCCAGAGGCGAGCGTACAGGCTGATGACGGCATGATCGCGGACATCCCGTGACCGGCCGATTCACGGTGCGCTAAAGCCGAGTCGCCTGCTGCCGATAATGGTAAATTTGCTGGAGACATGCCCCTGTGGCGGGCTGCCGCCAGGAGGCTGGATTCCGCGTGCCGCCATGGTCGCGCGCGCCAGACGGGTGCCGCTCACGCTCTTCGAATTGCGCAATCGCCAGACGACCGACCGTATCCCCGACGCACCGACATGGAATGCTTCTCCACTCACGGCCCTGCCGTGCACCTCGCCCGTTCTTCCCGGCGTTCGCGGTCCCTCATCCACGCAATCCTTCTGGCGGCGACCCTCGCGCTGAGCTCGGCGCATGCCGTGGCTGGCGAGCAGGCCGACCGGGCGATCGCCGCCGCGCGCAAGCTCGTCGCCTCCGGCGAAGTGAAGCCCGGCACCGTGCTGCGCCTGCGCGCCAAGCAGGGGAACCTCGTCTCTCTGCTGGGCCGCGACGCCGAACTGCAGCGTGAGTGGGAGCGGCTGACCGGCATCCCGATCGACGCCAGCGTCATGCCCCAGGTCGATTCGATGACCTTCATCCGGGATCGACGCGATGCCGACCTGACCATCGCGCGCACGCACGAGTTCGCCGACCTCGACGCCGCCGGGCTGATCCTCGACCTGCGCCCGCTGCTGCAGCGCTTCGGCTTCCGCCTCCAGGCGGACGAGCCCGAGGGCTACCTGCTGCTGGATGCGCAGTCGCGCCGCGACGCCAAACGGCTGGCGATCCCCGCGGACCTCGACGTGGCGATGCTCTTCCTGCGTCGCGACCTGCTCGACAACGAAGACAACCGCGCCCGCTTCCGCGCCCGCCACGGCCGCGAGCTGACCCCGCCCTCGACGTGGGAGGAGTACCGGCAGCTTGCAGAATTCTTCCATCGCCCGAAGGACGGCTTCTACGGTGCCGGCGAGCCCCGCGAGCGACACACCGCGTGGATGTACTGGCTGCCGCGCTACCTGTCGGCTGTCGGTGGCGGCATGGCCTTCTTCGACGCACGCATGCGCCCGCAACTGCTCACGGCGGCCGGCATCGCCGCCACCGAGAGCTTCGTCGCGACGGTGCCCTTCTCGCCGCCGCAGGTGCTGGAGGACGGCAAGGACTTCAACTACACGCTGCCGCTGTTCCTCCGCGGCAACACGTTCTCGACCGTGCTCACGGTGGCGACCGCAAAGATTGCCAACCGCGAAGGCTCCGCGATCCGCGGCCGCTTCATGGCCGCCCCGATGCCGGGCTTCGTCCACCAGGGGAAGCTTCAGCGCCATACCGCGTTCATCTACGGCAACAACCTCGTCGTGCCGAGCAGCGGCAGCCAGCCGGAGCTGGCCTTTCTCTACGCGATGTGGCTGACCGATCCCGACAACTCGCTGCGCTCGGTCACGGCCAACGGCATCGCAGACCCCTACCGCCACCACCACCTTCGCGACGAGCAGGTGCGCACGCTCTACACGCCGCAGGCGCTGGACGTGCTGCGCCAGGAACTGCGCATCGTGCGACCCGGCGGCACCGGGCTGCCCGGCGATGCCGAGTACATGGCCGCGCTGAGCGAACAGCTGTGGCAGGCAGCGGCCGGTCGCATCACCGCGCGCGAGGCGATGGCCCGAACCTCTCGCGAGTGGGACATAATCACCGACCGCCTCGGGCGCGCGGTGCAGATTGCACACTGGCGCGCGATGCAGCCCTCGGCGCCCGGTCCCGTGGCGACCCGCGGTCCCTGATCGGGCCGTCGTAACCGTCGTGATCGTCCAGCGCCGCCATTCCCTGCGCCTCAAGCTGACGCTGGCCTTCGCTGGGGTGAGTATGTTGGTGCTCGCGCTGGTGTTTCTCGGCGACCGTACGATCCGGGATGCAGCCGTGCAGCTGGAGACGTCACGCGAGCAGCAGCTCCTGCCGCTCGTAAAGCTCAACGAGTTGCAGGCCCAGGTGGCGCGCATCCGCGTGAGGGAGATCGAACTCGCGCGCATCGAGGACATGTTCGCGATGTCCGACCACGTGAGCTTCCTGCAATCGGAAGCGTCGGCCTTCGACGCCCGCCTGAGGCACTGGACGCAGACGGCGACCGCGCTGCCCGCCAGCGACCGCGCGCGCCTGCTTGACCACTGGATACAGTATCGGGCCGATCTCGACCGGATCGTCGAGCCGGCGATGGCGATGGACAGCCGCGCGGTCGCCGCCCTGTCCACGTTCCAGTCTGCGCCCCGGTACCAGGCGATCACGCGCATGCTGCTGGCGGCCAGCGGCTACACGGAAGGCGAAGCCGAGCAGCAGCTGGCGGCCGCTTCGCAGGCCGGCGAGCGCCAGCGCGCGTGGTTCGTGGCGGTATCGCTGGGTGGCTTGCTGCTGGTGGGCGTGGGCCTGGGCCTGTTGACGCGCGAGCTTCTTCGCCGCATCGCCGGCCTGCGCGAGGCCGCGATGCGGGTCGCCGAGGGATCGGCCCAGGTGCCCGTGCCGGTGACGGGACACGACGAGCTGGCCGACCTGGGCGTAGCCTTCAACACGCTGCAGGATCGCGTCGCCGAGCGCGAGGCCCTGCTGAGCAGCGCGCGCAACGATCTCGAGTGCCGCGTCGAGCAGCGCACGAACGAACTGGCCAGCACCAACGCCGCGCTGCAGCACGAGGTGGACGTGCGCCGGCGAGCCGAGGAACAGCTGCAGCGCCAGGCGCAGTACGACAGCCTGACCGACCTGCCCAACCGCATGCTCGCCCTCGAGCGACTTTCGCAGACGCTGCTGCAGGCCGAGCGCAGCGGTACCCGCGCGATGGTGGTCTTCCTGGACCTCGACGACTTCAAGAAGGTCAACGACACACTCGGCCACGCCGTCGGAGATGCCCTGCTCGTGCAGGCGGCCCTGCGCCTGCGCGACTCGGTGCGCACGATCGACACCGTGGCGCGGCTGGGCGGCGACGAGTTCATCGTCGTGCTCGGCCAGATCGCGAGCGTCGATGGCACTCACGCTGTACTGGAAAACCTGAGACACGCTTTCCAGCCAGCCTTCAGGATCGCGGACGCATCGATCCACATCACACCCAGCCTGGGCATGGCCGTGTATCCCGACGATGGGCGCGACTCGGCGACGCTGCTGCGCAACGCCGATCTCGCCATGTACGAGGCCAAGGCTGCTGGACGCAACACCTCCCGGTTCTTCAATGCTGAAATGCACGAGCGCGCGACGCGCAACCTCGGAATCGAGGCGCGCCTGCGAGAGGCGGTCGAGCGCGGCGAGATGCGGCTGGCGTTCCAGCCGCTGATTGCCGCGGCCGACGGACGCCTGGTCGGAGCCGAGACCCTGCTGCGCTGGACGGGCGCTGACGGCATCGAAGTCCCGCCCGACCAGTTCATCCCGATCGCCGAGCGCACCGGCCTCATCGTGCCGCTCGGCCGCTGGGTGCTGGAGCAGGCCTGCGCACAGATGGCCCGGTGGATGGCCGTCGGCGCGCGCATCGAGCACATCAGCGTGAACATGTCGCCGCGCGAGTTCCGCGACTCCGGCCTCACCGATGGCGTGCTCGCGGCCCTGCGAAGCTGCGGCCTGCAGGGGCGGCAACTGCAGATCGAAGTGACCGAGGGCCTGATGCTCGGCGAGCAGCGCGAGGTGCGCGAGGCCCTGTTGCGCCTGAGCGAGGCCGGCGTTCGCCTGGCGATGGACGATTTCGGCACCGGGTATTCATCGCTGTCCTGCCTTCATCGCTTCCCGTTCGACGTGCTGAAGATCGACCGTGACTTCGTGCGCGAGATCCACGCCGATGACGACGCCCGGGCGCTGGTAGCCGCTGCCGTACGGCTCGGGCAGGAACTGGGCCTGAGCGTGGTCGCCGAAGGCGTGGAGGGTGCAACCCAGCAGGCCATCCTGCAGCAACTGGGCTGCCCGCTGCTCCAGGGCTACCACCTCGGCCGCCCGCTGCCGGCGCACGAGTTCGAGGCGCGCTGGCTCAGTCCGCAGCGGGCGTCGCCCGCCGAACAGGCGTCGGGCGAAAGCGTCGCCACCGTGCGCGCGGCGTAGGTCCGCGCAGGAAGTGCTGCAGGGCTGCCCCCAGGCCCTTCGCTGCCGGCGCACGCGTGCGAGGTCCACTGGCTCGGCCCGCGCCGGGCAGCGGACCGGCGGGCGTCATCCCGAGCCTGTCCCCGCGGCGGACTCTCCATGCCCGCTGGGCGCCGGATCACTACACCTTGATCTTCCCGGCCTGCACGATCTTCCTGTAGTTCTCGATGTCCTGCCCCAGAAGCTCGCGGACGCATTCCCCTGCGCCGCGGTCATGTCGCGTTGTGCCAGGATAGCCTTCAAATCCTCGCCCGCAGTTCCTTCTCGTCCGCCCTGGTACGACGCCGGCCGATCCAGGGCCGATAGCTGCCCGTGCGACACAAAGCCGACAGGCTTGCGGCCCGAGTCTGGCAGCCGGGGGCGGGGGCGTTTGAAAGTACTATTCGTCAGTTCTCTTGCGGAGCGGAAATCGCCGACGCCATGTTGTCCCTTCCCGACGAGGAACTGACGCCCGACGCACCCCTCACCCTGCGTAATGCCTGGGTTTTCCCGATCCAGAACACGGTCGCCCGCCGGGAATTGCTGCTCGGCGGCGCACTGTTCTCCATCCCCCTGCTCGGGTGGGTCCTGAACATGGGCCATCGGATGAATATGGTCCATCGGTTCCATCGGGGCCTGCCCATGCGTCCCGCCTGGCAGGGCAGGGGCGCATTGCTGCGCCATGGGCTGGTCGGTCTTCTCGCATTCGCCTTGTACGCCGGACCGGGCGCAGTGCTCGTCGGTGTCGGTGCATGGACCGCGAACGGGTGGCTGGTTGCGTTCGGCGGCGTGTTGTTCTGCGCGGGAACGTATCTTATCCCCTGCTTCATGACCGTCTATTGCCGCGCATTCGATATCCGCGAGGTGCTCGATCTGGTGTGCGCTCTGCGGAATCTGCGAAGTGTCGGGGGCGAGTATCCGCGGGCCTGGTGCTACGTGCTGTTGTCCGGGGTGCTGAGTCTGGGAGGATTGCTCCTGCTAGGTGTCGGCATCTTCTGGACCACCGTCTGGAACTGGCAGGTGGCGGCCTTCTGTTTCTGCCACGTCTTCCGCCGCACGGACTCGCCGGATTTCAGGCGCGGCGGCGTTGCAGGGTGAGGACGCCCGCTGCAACGATGAGCGTGGCAAGCAGCGCGCAGCCATAGGCAAGCGGGGCCGGCCATGTACCCAGCGTCATCTTCAGCATCTGGAAGAACAGCGCGAAGGTGACCAGGCCTTCGATGCAGCCGCGCAGCAGTGACAACACGGCCGCCTGTCCTTCGACGCGATGGGTGAACGGTGCCATCACCGACAGCATCACCGGGAACGTCGAGGCCATGCCGGTCATGGTTGGTCCGATCGAGGCGGCGAGCAGGGTCACCGTCATCATGAAGGTGGTCGACACGATGATGCGCGCGGGCAGGTCCCAGGCCGGCGGTGGCTTGCGGTGCAGTGCCGGGCCGGGTGCCGGGCAGACCCGTATCGCCACCACGATCGCCGATGCGGTGACCCAGATCACGGCCGACTCCGGCAGCGCGATCGTGTCGAGCAGCCAGACCATCGATGCCGTTGCCGAGAGGCCGCAGGCGAGCGCACCTGGCCATGCAAAGCGGCGCGCAGCGAAGCCGTAGGACAGGCAGTAGGTCGCCAGCGCGATCAGCCCGAGCAGCGTGCCTGAGGCCGCCTCGCGTGCGAAGTCGATACCCTGTTCGACCGCGACGAACACCGAGATCGGACCGGACACGATCGGCAGCCCGAGGATCAGCCCGGCAACGGCCGCGCCGTAGCGCCGGCCAGCCAGCGTCGCGGTGACGATCACCAGCGGCATCGTCGCGAGCTTGAGCAGGAAGAGCGAACCCATGCACGGAGAGTGCCCGCGCGCGTGGATGCAGGCAAGCGCGGCGGGAAGGCGCGGCAGGCCGGCTGCTAGAGTCGGCGGCATGAGTGAACCGCAACCGTCCGGTCGGCATCGGCTCAGCGGCTGGCTGCTGATGTCGGTGGTTGCACTCGCGATCGCCGCCGAGATCGTGCCCACGATCCCGGACTGGCTGCCCGGCGCGGTCGCATGGGCGGCCGCCATCCCGCTCTGGCACCGTCTCGGCCATCGTCAGCGGGTGATGGGGGTGGTGATGGGCGTGCTCGGTGCCGCAGGCATGGCCTGGGGCGCGCTGCACGGGCAGTCTGGCCTGCTTGCGCGTGCGCTCACGATGAACACGATGATCATCACGATGCTGGTCGGCGTCGCCTTCCTGCCGTTGGTCAGCGTACGCGAGACGGACGGAGAGCCTGGCAGCGAGCCGGCACCGCTGCGCCGCGGCCGGCTCGCGTTGTTGCGCACGATCGCCGGCGTGCACCTGTTCGGCGGGGTGATCAACCTCACCGCCGCGCTGATCGCGGCCGACCGGCTGCGCCGCCCACCGGGACCGGGCGTGCCGGTGCCGGACTATCCGGTGCCGCCGGAAGGCACGCTCACCCGCCAGCAGGCGATGGCCCTCGGAACGGCTTTCTCCACCTGTGCGTTCTGGTCGCCGTTCCTGGGTGCGATGGCGGTCGCGCTCACCGTGGCCAAGGGCTCGAGCCTGTTCACCCTGGTGCTGATGGGCCTGCCGCTCGGGCTGGTCGCGATCCTGGTGCTGTGGGCATGGCTGTCCACGGCCCGCTTCGACCATGCGCGCGACTTCGAAGGTTATCCGGTGGACGTCGGCGGCCTGTGGATTCCGTTCGTGCTGGCGATCGGCGTGTTCGCGATCCATGAATGGAAGCCCGCCTGGTCGATCCAGCCGGTGATCGCGATACTGGCGATCGCGATCACCGGGGTAGCGCTGGCGGCCAGGCAGGGCGCATCCGGCGCGTCCGCACGGCTGCTGCGGCATGTGCCGACGCGACTGCCGGGGCTGGCCGGTGAACTCTGGATCTTCATGGCAGCCGGGCTGCTCGCCTCCGGCCTGTCGGCGTTGCTCACCGCGTTCGACATCGGTACACCGTTCACCGGGTTCGGTGGGCTGGAAGCGAGCATCGTGCTGGTGATCTGCACGCTGGTGGCCTGGGCCGGCCTGCATACGATCGTGTCGATCCCGCTGGTCGGCGTCTGGCTGGCACCGTTGTCGCCGCAACCCGACCTGCTCGCGCTCGCCTTCCTCTGCTCATGGGCGATCGGCCTGCCGGCCTGCGCCACCTCGGGCACGGTGCTGACCATGCAGGCACGCTACGGCATCCCGATCGCCACCTACATCCGATGGAACCTGCCCTATCTGGTCACGATGCTGGGCGTGTCGATCGTCGCACTGAACGTGTACGCTTATTTGCTGTACTGACCTGCTGTACTGATCTGCTGTACTGACCGCGCCCTGCCGATCGTCCGCGCCGCGCGCACGTCCGTGCCGCAACCGGACCCGCTAGCCGCTCGCTCCGGGGCCTGCATGGCGCGCCATCCATCCTTCGGCTTCGGCGGCGGACAGGCTCTGTCCCGGCCACGGCCAGAGCCCGGGCACCCGTTCACGATAGCGTCGGTAGGCCTCGCCGAAGGTATCCACCAGCTTCGCGTCCTCCAGGTGCGAGCCGACCACGAGGTACAGCGTGATCGCGATCGAGGCCACCAGCCAGGCCGCATCCATCGGCCGCGTCCAGATGATCACCAGCGCCAGGAAGTACCAGGGGTGCCGGACATGCCGGTGCAGTGGCGACAGCGTGAAGCCGGCGCTGCCATCGGCCGCCTCGTTGCGCAGCCCGGTGAACGCACCCATGTCGTACCAGCGCAGGGTCCAGAGGAAGGCCGCTACCGCCGCTATCGCCACGATGTCGCAGGCCAGCCGTACCGGTACCGGCATCTCGAACAGCGGGGCACCGGACAACTGCCACTGCAGCCACAGCACCGGCAGCAGCGCGGCGAGCGCCACGCCGTTGTAGGCCAGCCGGTAGGCCGGCGCGAGCCGCGGCAGGCGAGCTGAGACCACGGCCTTCACCGGCGTGGCCGCGAGCAGCGAGTGCAGGCAGAAGTACAGTGCCCAGGTGATGGCCAGCAGCGTCAGGCCGGCCGGGCCGACTGCGGGATCAGCCACCACCGGCCGCGCGCACAAACAGCGGGCCGAGATCGTCGATGTCGTCGATGCCACGGCACAGCGTGCACAGCGTGCGCGCTGCGTCTGCGCCGAGCGTGCGCGTGGCAAGCGCGATGAACTTCGCGTCCAGTGCCGCGTCGGACATCGGATTGACGACGCTGCCCGTCGCATGCTCGATGCGCGCCTCGAAGCGCTGGCCGTCGGTGAGCATCAGCGTCACGGCGGACTGGTCGGTGCCCAGGCTCTCGTCCACCACCGGGTGGATGCGGGTACGCAGCGCCGCGATCGCCGGATCGACTGCGCGCGCGTCGGTGAACTGGTCGACGCCGGCCGACCGGTCGGCGAGGGCTACCGCGCAGGCATGGCTGAAGCTCAGCTTCGACTCGAGCCCGTCCTTCGGATCGGTGCGTCCGGTGAGCACCATCACCAGCGGATGTACCTTCACTTCGACGCGTTCGATCGCCGCTGCCGCGCACCCGACTGCGCCGCCACCTGCAGGCAGCCATCGATCAGCGGATGCAGCACGATGCCGCAGGGATAGGGCTTGTAGGTGTCGAGTGCCGCCTCCCAGCGCTCGCCCAGCGACCCGGTGAGACGGTCCTCGTCGAATCCGTCGGCCAGCACGACGGCGAAGCCACGCGGTGCCTCGATCGCGCGCAGCGAAGAGGTGAAGCCGGTGGCCGCGATCAGCGCAGCGTTCAGGCCTTCGCGGCCGGCGCGCGCGATGTTGTAGCTCTTCGACATGCCGCCCATCATCTCGCCCAGCCCGGTCGCCGATGTCGCTGCGATGCCGATCGCATGGGCCATCTTCACCGTGTCGAGGCCGAGCAGGCGGCCGGTGGCCACGGCCGCACCGACCACGCCGCAGGTGCCGGTGTTGTGCCAGCCGCGGGCGTAGTGTCCATGACCGATCGCGACGCCCAGCCGGCAGGCGACCTCCATGCCGATCAGGAAGGCATCGAGCAGCTTCGCACCGGTGAGCCCCGGGATGCCGTTCGCGCCTCCGTCCGGCCCTGCCTCGGCGATCGCGAGGACCGCCGACAGGCAGGCCGGCCCCGGATGGATCACCGTGGCCAGATGCGTGTCGTCGAAGTCGAGGATGTTGCTCGAGTAGCCGTTGACCAGCGCGGCGGTCAGTGCATCGGTGCGCTGGCCGCGGCCGAACAGCCGGGCCGCAGGCGCGCCGGCGTGAGGCCGCAGCGCCGACCACAGCAGGTCTACCGCCGGGTCGTCGGCCCCGCCGAGCATGCAGCCGAACGAATTGAGCAAGGCCCGGCGCGCTTCGGCCAGGGCCGCGGCAGACGGACTGCCCGGCGTGCGGCTGATCGCGTGCGCCGCGGCGAACCGGGCGAGGTCCAGCGTCGGCGCCGAGGACTGTTCCGGGGTGTTCGTGGAGGTCTGGGTACGAGTCTGGGTACGGGTCTGGTCGTTCATGGGCTTACTCTAGCATCGGGCGCCAGGATGCAGCGCGGTCGCGCAGGCCTGCGGTGGACCCCTTTCGTGGAACCCTCGAGACGCTGCGTCGGGCTCAAGGCGAAGAAATGAACGCCGCGATCCGGTCGGCCGCGTCGCCCGTCCAGTTCAGCGGACGGGCGAGCGACCCGACCAGCGTGCGGTGGCCGAGCGTCTCGTAGGGCACGATCCTCACCGCCGTGCCCAGTTCGCGCAGGCGCCGCGCAAGGTTCTCGCTGTTATGCGGTCCTACGAGGTTATCGTGGACCGCATAGAGCAGCAGCGAGCGTGGCGCGCCGGTCGACACCACGTTGATCGGCTGCGTGGCCGGCGAGGTGTCGGGCCAGCCGAACACGGCACGCGTGGTGCGTCCGGTCAGCGGCAGGAAGTCGTAAGGGCCTGCCAGGCCGATGAACCCCGCCAGCCGCCTGCTGTCGAAACCGGCGGCCTGCGCGTAGCGCGGATCGAAGGCGACCATCGCCGCGTTGTAGGCGCCGGCCGAGTGGCCGCCGATGAACACCCGTGACGGATCGCCACCATGCTTCGCCGCATGGTCCAGGGCCCATCGAACTGCACGTGCGCTGTCGTCCAGGAAGTCCGGGAACCTGACCTCGGGATGCAACCGGTAGTCGGGCACCACGGTGACGATGCCGCGCGCCGCCATTGCCTCGCCGACGAAACGGTAGAAGCCGCGCGTGCCCGATGTCCAGGCGCCACCGTAGAAGAATACGAAGACCGGTGCGGCCGTGCGCGCGTCGAGCGGCGAGTAGACGTCGAGCCGCTGGCGGGGATGGCTGCCGTAGGCGGTGTCCGGGACCAGCCGGTAGGTGTCCTCGGGCACCCGGCGCTCGAGGAATGCTACAGGCGAGCAGGCCTGCAGCAGCGACGTGGCGGCGCCGGCCAGGCCGAGACTCAGCGTGCGGCGGCGGAGGGGGCGGGACGGAAACTCGAGCATGGACCGGATTATCCGGTCCATGCCCTCATTTCAGGATCTGGAACATGTTGTTGAAGTCGTCCGTCCAAAGACGCCACTGCGGCTTCGAATCCCCGGCTTGGCGACCGCCTTGATCGCGGCCTTCTGCAGCATGGCGTCGCTGCGGCTGACCAGCACCCAGTCGGAGCTCGACAGGAAGCGGTCCTGACGGTCGCTGGGCTCGTCGGACACGATGGCCGACTTCAGGCCCATCTCGTCGGCGATCCGGCGCACCACCGGCGGCAGGTCGAGGAAGCGGTTGGTCACGTGGAATGCGATCACGCCATCGGGCTTCATGTGCCGCAGGTAGACTTCCATCGCCTCCTTCGTGATCAGGTGCGTCGGGATCGAGTCGCTGGAGAACGCATCGATCGCCAGCACGTCGAAGCCCTGCGGTGCCTCGCGCTCGAGCTGGAGGCGTGCATCGCCGAGCACCACGTCGACAGTGGCTTTCGAATCCTTGAGGAAGCTGAACCAGTCGCGGGCGATGTCGACTACCTGCGGATTGATCTCGTACATGCGGAAGCGGTCGCCCGAACGACCGTAGGTGGCCAGCGTGCCGGTGCCGAGCCCGATCACGCCGACATGGCGCGTGCTCTCAGGGGCGTTGACGATCGCCAGCCCGATGCCCGAGGCCGGCCCGTAGTAGCTGGTCGGGTCCATCCTGCGCGCCGGGTCGAGCCGCTGCTCGCCGTGCAGGATCACGCCGTGCACGAGGCTGCGCACCGCCTCCGGGTCGGTCTTCGGATCGCCGTAGTCCTTCACCCGGACGACACCGTAGAAGTTGCGCTGGATCGACAGCGAATCGGCCAGCTTGTCTTTGACATAGATGCCCGACTGCACCGTCGTGAACACCAGCACGCCGACCGCGAAGACCATCGCGTAGATCGGTGCCTTGCGCACCCGGATCAGGGCGAGCAGCGCGACCAGCACGAAGCCGATACCCAGTTCCCAGTAGCCGTTGAACGCATGCGGAGCCAGCACGCCGACGAACAGGCCGCCCAGGGCGCCGCCCAGCGAGATCATCAGGTAGAACGTCGTCAGGTAGCGCGGTGCCGGCTTGATCAGCGTCAGTTCGCCGTGGCAGAACATGCACAGCACGAACAGCCCGGCGCAGTAGAGCGGGATCGCGACCTTGATGCTCAGCGTGACCTCGTTCGAGTGCAGGCCCCAGGCCATCACG
Organism: uncultured bacterium; assembly: GCA_903873475.1. GTDB lineage: Bacteria > Pseudomonadota > Gammaproteobacteria > Burkholderiales > CAIKXV01 > CAIKXV01. The sequence continues at coordinate 3,304 of CAIQON010000262.1, read as the reverse complement.
CACAGCAGCCCCCCGCCGATGAGCATCAGCGGGGTGCGCTGGTACCAGCCCTGCGAGTCGAAGCAGAGGATGAAGGTAAGCAGGTACAGCGACAGCGGCACGATCCACAGGAACGGCACCGAGGCGATGTTCTGCGTCATGTGGCTGGTCAGCGAGAGCAGCAGCACCGAACCCATCGCCGACAGCGACAGCCACATCAGCAGCGCGCCCCAGGTCGGTGGCCGGGCCGACGCATCGTCGGCGTCGGACGTCGCGCGCACCGGCGCCAGATCGACCGCAACGGTGCTGGTCTTCAGGCCATAGGCCGCGGCCGCCGCGCACAGCAGGACGAACACGAAGTAGCCGGCCGACCAGCCCCATGACTGCGCGACCGTGTTCACCCATGGCTCGATCGCGACAGGGTAGGACAGCAGGGCGAGCATCGAGGCCAGGTTCGACAGCGCGAACAGCCGGTAGGGCACAGCATCGCGGAAGGTGCGCGCGAACCAGGCCTGCACCAGCGGCCCGGTGGTCGACAGCAGGAGGTAGGGCAGGCCGATCGTGGCCAGCAGCAGCCCGAGGATGCGCAGCGCCGGGTCTTCGTCGCCCGACGGCTTCCAGGAGACGTCGGCGATGATCGGCAGCACGGCCAGGCTGGCGACCAGCAGGCCGATATGCAGCCACGCCTGTTTCTTCGGCGCCAGCCGGCGGGTGGTCCAGTCGGTATAGGCGTAGCCGGCCAGGAGGACGCTCTGGAAGAACACCAGGCAGGTCGTCCAGACCGCGGACGAGCCGCCGAACCAGGGCAGGATCTGCTTGGCGATCAGCGGTTGCACCAGGAACAGCAGGAACGCGCTGAAGAAGATCGTTACGGCATAAAGGTACATCGGGTGTCCTTGGGATCGGATGCGCGTCTGGGATGCACGTCTGGTCTTGAGTACGTCTGCCCGCAACGGCAAACCTCGTATTATATGGGTTGTCTCAACGCACCAACCGCTCGAAAGGTACACATGGCCGCGTATCCGGAACTCAACGGCAGGGTGGTGGCCATCACTGGCGCTGCCTCGGGCATCGGCGCCGTGGCCGCGCGCGAGTTCGCCGCCCAGGGCGCACGGGTCGCGCTGGTCGACATCGCGCGTGACGACGCCGAGGCGCTGGCGGCGGAACTGGTCGCGGCGGGCGGGGCCGCGCGCCATGTGCACTGCGACATCTCGGACGAGGCCTCGGTGCAGGCGGCGATCGCGCAGGTGACTGCCGCGTTCGGCGGCCTCGACGTGCTGGTGAACTGCGCCGGCGGCTACACGAAGATGCTCAACATCGAGCAGATGCCGGTCGAGGAATTCGACAAGGTGATCGCGCTCAACCTGCGCGGTACGTTCCTGATGTGCAAGGCGGCGATTCCCTCCCTGAAGGCATCGAAGGCCGGCCGCATCATCAACATCGCTTCGATTTCAGGGCGTACCGTGCATGCCACGTCCTCGCCGGCCTACGGCGCGGCCAAGGCCGGCGTGATCCAGCTCACCCGCTTCCTCGCCTGGGAACTGGGCCCGCACAACATCACCGCCAACTCGATCGCGCCGATCACCACGCTGACCCCACGGGTGGCCGCCCTGCGAACGCCCGAGCAGGTCGAGCAGATGGCGGCGAGCATCCCGTTGCGGCGCCTGGCCGAGCCGATCGACCATGTGAACGCGATGCTCTGGCTCGCCTCCGATGCGGCGAGCTACATCAATGGCGTGTCGCTCGACGTCAACGGCGGCCGGGTGATGTTCTGACCGTGGGCACGGTGGTCACTGGCCGCCAGTTCCACAACCAGCCCGAGAAGAGCCACCTGCACGGCTTCCTGGTGGACCTGTGGGACGAGGTGCGGCGCAAGACCGGTGGTGGCCTCGCGATCACGGTGCACGCGCAGAACGCCGGCGTCCCCGGGTCCGATCCGGCGGCGCTGAAGATGCTGATCTCCGGCGAGGTGGAGTTCATCGTGCTGATGGGCGGGCTGCTCGGCGATGTCGTCCCGGCGGCCGGGATACAGGGGCTGCCGTTCGCCTTCACCAGCCATGCACAGGTGCACGCGGCCGATGCCGGGCCACTCGGCGAATACCTGCGCCGCGAGATGCTCGCGGCCGGCATCCGCGGGTTCGGCGGCGGACTGATGGAAAACGGATTCCGCCACATCGTCATGCGCGAGAAGCCGATCCGCGGCGTCGAGGACCTCGACGGCGTGCGCATGCGCGTGCCCGACAGCCCGCTGTTCATCGACACCTTCACGGCGCTGGGCGCGGCGCCGGTGATCGCCAACATCAGCGAGCTGTATTCCTCGCTGGCGAGTGGCCGGGTCGACGGCCAGGAGAACCCGCTCGCAGTGTGCGAGGTCAACCGGCTCTACGAGGTGACGCGCTACGTGAGCCTGACCAGCCACATGTGGTCCGGCTTCAACCTGATCGGCAACCTGGCCTTCGTGCAGCGGCTGCCCGCATCGACGCTGTCGATCGTGGAACGCGCGGTGGCAAAGCATGTGGCGCGGCAGTGCGCGTATACCGATGGGTTCAACCGCGACCTCGAGCGCGGGCTCGCCGATCGCGGGATGATCTTCAATACCGCCGATGTCGGCGGCTTCCGCCGCGCGCTGTCGGCAGCGTTCTACCGGCGCTCGAAGGAGCGCTTCGGGCGTACGGCGTGGACGCTGCTCGAGGATGCCGTCGGCCGGCTGGGATGAGCCGGCCTGTTCGTTGCCGCCGTGGCGACTGAGAGGGTGGCGGCCGGACGGACAGGCCGGGCGGGCGCGGCTACTCCAGCTTGATGTTTGCCGCCTTCGCCACCTTCGTCCATTTCGCGATCTCGTCGCGGATGTACTGGGCGAACTGGTCGGGCGTCGTGCTGGAGGCGTTCATGCCGACCTTGAGCAGGCCGGTCTTCACATCAGCCGCAGCCAGCGTCCTGACGAGGTCTGCGTTGAGACGGTCGACCGCTGGTCGCGGCGTATTGGCCGGTGCCACCACGCCCCACCAGCTGACCACGTCATAGCCGGGGATCGTCTCGGCCACGGTCGGGATGTTCGGCACTTCCTGTTCACGCGTCGGTCCGGTCACCGCGATCGCGCGTACCCGGCCGTTCTGGATCTGCGGCAGGGCGGTGGTCAGGGTCGGCACCATGTACGCGATCTCGCCGGCGACCACGCCGGCCAGGGCCGGCGGGCTGCCGCGGTAGGGCACGTGCGTGGTCTCGATCTTCATCAGCGTGTTGAGCAGCGCCGCCGCCAGGTGCTGCGAGCTGCCCGGTCCGGCCGAGCTGTAGTTCAGCATGCCGGGCTTTGCGCGCGCGATCG
>CAIQON010000261.1 GCA_903873475.1 uncultured bacterium | reverse complement strand
TGACCGTCTTCCGCGACCAGCAGTTCACCGCCGACATGACCTCGAAGGCGGTCAAGCGCATCGCCGACGTGCGCACCCTGCGCAGCCACCAGTTCCCCGAGGACGGCGGGCCGCTCGCGCACCCGGTGCGGCCCGACGCGTACATCGAGATCAGCAACTTCTACACCGCGACCGTCTACGAGAAGGGCGCTGAAGTCATCCGGATGATGCACACCCTGCTCGGGCCGGAGAAGTTCCGCGCGGGCATGGATCTCTACTTCGAACGCCACGACGGACAGGCGGCCACCTGCGACGATTTCGCGCAGGCCATGCAGGACGCCTCCGGCGTCGACCTGACGCTGTTCCGGCGCTGGTATTCACAGGCCGGTACGCCCGAGGTCACGGCCACCACCGCCTTCGATGCGCCGGCGCAGCGGTTCACGCTGACCCTGACCCAGCACACCGCGCCGACGCCCGGGCAGCCGGACAAGCAGCCGCTGCAGATCCCGGTGCGCATGTCGCTGCTCGATGGCGACGGCAAGTCCCTGCCGCTGCGGCTGGCCGGTACGGCCGCCCCGGCTGGCACCGAGGTCGTGCTGTCGCTGACCGAGGCGCAGCAGCGCTTCGACTTTGAAGACCTGCCATCGGCGCCAGTGCCATCGCTGCTGCGCGGTTTCTCCGCGCCGGTGAAGCTGAACCTCGACTGCGGCGACGCCGAGCTCGCGTTCCTCATGGGGCACGACGACGACCCCTTCAACCGCTGGGAGGCCGGCCAGCGGCTTGCCACCCGCATCCTGCTCGGCGCGGTCGCCGCGTTCCGCGCCGGGCAGCCGATCGAACTGCCGGGTGCCTTCATCGATGCGTTCGGCCGCACGCTCGCCGACCCTGCACTCGATGGCCGGTTCAAGGCACTGGCGCTGACGCTGCCCGACTTCACCTTCCTCGGCGAGCAGATGGCGCAGATCGATGTCGAGGGCCTGCACGCGGCGCGCGAGGCCGTGGTGAGCCAGCTCGCCCGCGCGCATGGCGAGGCGCTGGCGCTGGCGTACCAGGCCAACGAGGCCTCCGGGCCGTACCGCAACGATGGCGCGTCGGTCGCCCGGCGCGCGTTGCGCAACACCTGCCTCGCCTACCTGAGCCGTACCGGTGCTCCCGATGCGCTCGCCCATGCCCTGCGCCAGTTCGACTCGGCCAACAACATGACCGACCAGATCGCTGCGCTGTCTTGCATCGTCGACGTACCCGGCCAGGCGCGCCAGCGGGCCCTGGACGCCTTCCATGCCCAGTGGCAGGCCGATCCGCTGGTGATCGACAAGTGGCTCGCGCTGCAGGCGCGCTCGGAAGCGCCGGATGCGCTCGCCCAGGTGCGCGCGTTGATGAACCACCCCGCGTACGACGCGCGCAACCCGAACCGCATCCGTGCGCTGGTCGGCGTGTTCTGCCACGGCAACCCGCTGCGGTTCCACCAGGCCGACGGATCTGGCTATGTCTTCCTGCGCGAGCAGGTGCTCAATCTCGACCGGCAGAACCCGCAGGTGGCGTCGCGCATGCTCGGCGCACTCAACCGCTGGCGCAAGTACGACCCGCAGCGGCAGGCGCTGATGCGGGCGCAACTGCAGGCGATCGCCGCGCAGCAGACGCTGTCGAAGGATGTCTATGAAGTGGCGACGAAGGCGCTGGGCTAGGGCCGCGCGCCCTTGCGCAATGGCGGCTATCCTGAGCTGAAATGGAAAAGATCCACTACCTGATCGTGCCGGCTGCGCCGGAAGCACACCGCTTCGAGGTGACCGTGCGGGTGTCCGATCCGGAGCCAGCCGGCCAGGCGCTCTGGTTGCCGGTCTGGGTCCCGGGCAGCTACCTCGTGCGCGAGTTCGCTCGCCAGGTGCTGGCTGTCAGTGCACGCGACGGTCAGGGCCTGCCGGTGTCGGTGACCAAGGTCGACAAGCACCGTTGGCGCTGCGCGCCCTGCATCGGCCCGCTGTCGGTGACCTGCGAGGTCTACGCATGGGACCTGTCGGTGCGCGCGGCGCACCTCGACACCACGCATGCCTACTTCAACGGCAGTGCCGTGTTCCTGGCGGTGGCGGGGCGCGAGCATGAACGCTGCACGGTCGATATCGAGCCGCCGCCGGGCGAGGCATTCAAAGCCTGGCGGGTTGCCACGACGCTCGAGCGCGCGGGTGCGCCCGAGCATGGCTTCGGCCGCTATCGCGCCGCCGACTACGACGAACTGATCGACCATCCGGTCGAATGTGGCACCTTCGACCTGGTGTCGTTCGACGCGCACGGCGTGCGCCACGACGTCGCGCTCACCGGTCGCCATCGTGGCGACCTCGATCGGCTCGCCCGCGATCTTGCGCGCGCCTGTACCGCCCAGATCGACCTGTTCGGCGCGCCGCCGCCGTTCGACCGCTACCTTTTCCAGATCACTGTGGTCGGAGACGGCTACGGGGGCCTCGAGCACCGCCGCTCGACCAGCCTGCTGTGCAGCCGGGATGACCTGCCGCAGGCGGGACAGTCCAAGACCGGCGACAGGTACCGTACGCTGCTCGGGCTGGCCAGCCACGAGTATTTCCACGCCTGGAACGTGAAGCGGATCAAGCCTGCCGCGTTCCTGCCCTACGACCTGTCGCGCGAGGCCTATACGCGGCAGTTGTGGGCGTTCGAGGGCATCACCTCCTACTACGACGACCTGGCGCTCGTGCGTTGCGGGCTGTTCACGCACGACGAATACCTGCAGATGCTCGGCGAGACCGTGACCCGCGTGCTGCGTGGGGGCGGCCGGCTCAGGCAGTCGGTCGCGGAGTCGAGCTTCGACGCATGGATCAAGTTCTACCGCCCGGACGAGAACACACCCAATGCGGTGGTGAGCTACTACACCAAGGGCTCGCTGGTCGCGCTGGCGCTCGACCTCACGCTGCGCGAGGCGACCGGCGGCGCACGTTCGCTCGACGACCTGATGCGCCGGCTGTGGCACGACTACGGCGCGCGCGACATCGGCGTGCCGGAGGATCGCATCCCGGCCCTGGCCTCGGAGATCGCCGGGCGCGACCTCGGTGCGTTCTTCGCGCTCGCGGTCGAGGGTACGGCAGACCTGCCGCTGGCGACGCTGCTGGCGACCGTCGGCGTGACGATCGGCCTGCGTGCGGCGACCGGCGAGTCAGACAAGGGCGGCACGCCCGCCTCGCCGACGGTGGCGGCGGCCGCCGGGGCACTCGCCGGCGACACGCCAGCCCGCGCCTGGATCGGCGCCCGCATTGCCGGCGACGGACGGATCTCGCTCGTGCACGATGGCGGCCCGGCGCAGCGCGCCGGGCTGTCGGCGGGCGATCAGGTCATCGCAGTCGACGGCCTGCGCCTTGCCGGCATCGAACCGCTGCTGTCGGCCTCGCGCCCCGGGCGCGTGCTCGACGTGCACGCGTTCCGGCGCGACGAGTTGTACCAGTGCCGCGTCACGCTGACCGAGGCACCCCTCGATACCGCATGGCTGGCGATCGATGCAGCGGCGTCCCCGGCGGCGGCGGCCGCACGGGCGGCATGGCTGGGCACCGCACGTCCACCAGCGGCGTAGCGCTGACGTTTCGTCCCGGACGTTGCGTTCGGGACGTTGCGTTCAGGACGTTGCGTTCAGGACGTCCGCGGGCGCTCAGCCCGACGCGGTACCGCTGACCCCGCCCCGGCGCATCGCCGACAGCCATGCGATCGCGATCAGCACCGCGCCGATGAAGGGCAGCGAGCCGTAGTTGATTGCGTGCCAGCCCCAGCCTTCGTGCGACAGCATCGCCCCGGACACGAGCGAGGTGACCGCCATGGTTGCGAAGGTCACGAAGTCATGCATCGACTGCGTCTTCTCGCGTTCCGACGGCCGGTAGGTCTCGGTCAGCAGCGCCGAGCCGCTGGTGAACAGGAAGTTCCAGCCGATGCCGAGGATGCACAGCGATGCCCAGAAATGCCAGACGGTCTCGCCCGACAGCGCGATGCCGATGCATACGAGGTTGAGGATCGCACCCACGGTCATCACTTTCAGCGCGCCGAACCGGGTGATCAGGTGGCCGGTGAAGAATGACGGCGCGAACATGCCGATCAGGTGCCACTCGAGCACGAAGGCTGTGTTGCTGAACGGATAATCATGATGGTGCATGGCGATCGGAGTGGCCACCATCAGCAGGTTCATGACGCCGTAGCCCACCGCCGATGCCGTGACCGCGACGATGAAGGTCGGCTGGCGCATGATCTCGCCGATCGGGCGACCCGGCTCCGCCTGCTCGGCGGCGGTCAGTGGCGGGATGCGCAGCGGCATCAGCGCGAGCAGCGTCAGTGCCGACAGCACGCTGATGGCCAGGAATGACGCGCCGAACGCGAGCCCGGGCATCATGTCCTTCGTCCAGTTCGCGAGATTGGGGCCGAGGATGCCGCCCACGATCCCGCCGGCGAGTACCAGCGAGATCGCCTTCGCCTTGAATGCCTGGGGCGCCGAGTCGGCCGCGGCGAAGCGGTAGGCCCGTCCGAACGCGACGAACACGCCCAGGACGGCCGTGCCCATGCACAGCACCAGGAAGCTCTCCAGCCAGAGGGCGGCCGCGCAGACCACGCCACCGGCGATGCCGAAGGTGGCACCGAGCGCGAAGCCGCTGCGCCGACCGTGGCGCTTCATGAACGTGCCCGATGGCAGCGTCGCCAGCGCCGAGCCGATCACGTAGATGGTGACCGGCAGGGTCGCCCAGGCCTTGTCGGCGGCCAGCGCGTAGCCAGACAACCCCGCGATGGCGATCAGCATCGACATCTTGACCTGCGTGATCGCCTGGCAGCCGGCGAGCACGACGACATTCTTCTTCTGGGCATCCATGCGGTGGCTTCCGTGCGCATTGCCGAACGGCATGCGGTTCGACTGCGCCGGAGTTTACTCGCATAATGGATACTGTCCGATGCTTACCGACCCGCTGACCGTGGACCCGCGACGCCCATGACGGGGCCCTCGCGCCCGCTCAAGCTCATCGTGCTGATGAGCGTGCTGACCCATGTCGGGTTCGGGGGCAGCCGCGTCCTGTCTTCGCTGTTCGCCCTGCACCTGGAGGCGAGCCCGTTGATGATCGGCGTCGTGGTGTCGCTGTATGCGCTGCTGCCGTTGTTCCTCGCGGTCCGGGCGGGCCAGATGGTCGATCGCCTCGGCATGCGGATGCCGCTGGTGTTCGGCGCGGTGATGGTGCTCGCAGGCCTGCTGATCCCCTGGTTCTTTCCGAACGTGGTTGCGATCTGCGTCTCGGCCAGCGTGCTGGGCGTGGGCTTCATGGCGTGGCAGGTGGCCGCGCAGACGATGACCGGCTCGCTCGGCGGGCCTGAGAGCCGTGCCCGCAACTTCGCGCTGCTCGGCATGGGCTTCTCGCTGTCCGGCCTGCTCGGGCCGCTGATCGCCGGCTTCTCGATCGACCTGATCGGCTACCGCGCGACCTACCTGGTCCTGGCCGCGATGCCGCTGATCGCGCTCGTGGCCGTCTGGTGGTTCCCCGGCTGGATCCCGCAGCGCCGTGCCGCTGCCGCGCACGGTGGCCCGAAGACCAGTTCGCTCGACCTCTGGCGCATCCCGGCGCTCAAGCGCACTTTCTTCGCCGGTGGCGTGATCGCGACCGCATGGGATCTGTTCAATTTCTTCCTGCCCGTCTATGCGCGCTCCATCGGCCATTCCGCCTCGGCGATCGGCGCGATCATGGCTACGTTCGCCAGCGCGACTTTCGTCGTGCGCCTGGTGGCTGCGAAGCTCGCGACGAAGCATGGCGAGGGGCCGGTGCTCGCGTGGGCGATCTTCACCACCGGCATCGCCTATGCCCTGCTGCCGTTGTTCACCGGTGGCCTGACGCTGGCGCTGATCGCGTTCATGCTCGGCCTGGGCTGCGGCTGCGCTCAGCCGCTGTCGATGACCCTGATCTACAACCTGTCGCCCAAGGGCCGTGCCGGGGAGGGCACCGGCATCCGGGTGATGATCAACCAGCTCACCCACGTGACCATTCCGCTCGCCTTCGGCGCGATGGCCAGCGTCACCGGCTACATTCCGGTGTTCCTCGGCTGCGCGGCGATGCTGTTCGGGGGCGGCGAGTTCTATCGGCGCTCGTCGAAGCGCGACCCGGTGCCGCCGAAGTCGCCAGGGTCGCCACCAGGGCCGCCACCAGGGCCGCCGCCGTCCACGACCGCCGGTTGAGCGCCGGCACCGCTCGCCCGGCTCGGCCTGCGCTGCCGCGCCTGCGCCAGGCGGTTCAGTCGGCCTTGATGCCGGCTTCTTTCACCAGCCTTGCCATGCGCGCCACCTCCGAGCGCACGAACGCCGTGGCCTCCTCGGGCGAGGCGTTGGCCATCAGTTCGATGCCGAGTTCGGCCATGCGGCCGCGCAGGTCCGGTTGCTTCACCGCGGCGGCGATCGCCGCATGCATGCGCGACACGATCGCCGCCGGCACTGCGGCCGGTGCCAGCACTGCATTGAAGGTGGCCGCCTCGTAGCCGGGCAGCCCCGATTCGGCGATGGTCGGCACGTCGGGCAGCAGCACCGAGCGCCGCGTGCTGGTCACCCCGAGCGCGCGCACCTTGCCGGAACGTATCAGCGGGATCGAGGTGCTGACCTGGTCGAACAGCACCGACACATGGCCACCCATCACGTCGATGAGTGCGAGCGCGTTGCCCTTGTACGGCACGTAGGTCACCTCGATGCCGGCGGCCCGGGTGAAGCCCACCGAGGCGATGTGCCCGGTGCTGCCCGACCCGGACATCGCGACGTTCACCTGGCCGGGGCGTGCCTTCGCCAGCTTCACCAGGTCCTGCACCGTCTTCACCGGCATCGCCGGGTTGACCACCAGCACCTGCGGGATGTTGGCGATCACGCTGGCGGTGACGAAGTCCTTCACCGGGTCGTAGGGCACGTTCGGCAGCACGCTCGGCACGGTGACGAAGGTGTTGGAGATCGACAGCCACTGGTAGCCGTCGGCCGGCCCGCGCGCGACCACTTCCGAACCGACCACCCCGCCGACACCGGGACGGTTCTCGACCACCACCGGCTGGCCGACCTCGGCCGAGACCCGCTGCATCACGTTGCGCGCGATCAGGTCCTGGTTACCGCCGGGGGCGAGCGGCACGATCAGCCGCAGCGGCTTCGACGGCCACGCTGGCTGGGCGGCGGCCAGTGCGGGGCAGAGCATCAGTGCCATTGCCGAAACGGTGGCCTTGCCGGTGGCGGTGATCCGCATCCTGTTCATGGTGTCCTCGTCATGAAGTCGTACAAGCGCGCCGGGTTGTCCACCAGCACCTGCTGGCGCGTCCGGGCGTCGGGGATCCAGTCGGCCAGCAGGTCGACCAGTTCGGCATCGTTCGGCATCGGGCCGTCGAAGTTCGGGTGCGGCCAGTCGCTGCCCCAGACCAGCTGCTCCGGGTTGGCCGCGACCAGCGCCCGGGCGAACGGTGTGGCCTCGGGATAGCCCGGATGTGACTTCGACAGCCGGTAGGCACCGGACAGCTTCACCCAGCAGCGGCCGTCGGCCAGTGCCCGCAGCAGCGTGCGGAAGGCCGGCGCGTCGGTGCCCGCGGATACCGACGGATGGCCCATGTGGTCGATCACCACGGTACCGCCGAGGGTGGCGAGCAGCGTGTCCAGGTCGGGCAGTGCGGCGACCTCGACGTAGACCTGCACATGCCAGCCGAACGCACGCACGCGGGCGGCCAGGCGACCGGCGTCGGCCAGGCCCAGCACCGCGCCCCGGGTATGCAGGTTCAGCCGCACGCCGCGCACGCCGGCCTCGTGCATGTCCTGCAGTTGCGCATCAGTCTCGTGCCCCGAGATCACCGCCACCCCGCGGAACTCGAACTGGCCCGAACGCAGCGCGTCGAGCGTGGCTGCGTTGTCGGTGCCGTAGCAGCTCGGCTGCACGATCACTGCGCGCTCGCAGCCGATGGTCTGCAGCATCCGCACGTACTCGGCGGTGGTGCAGTCCGGCGGCGTGTAGCTGCGGGTGGGCGCGTAAGGGAAGCGCTCGGCCGGCCCGAACACATGCGAATGACAGTCGCAGCTGCCGGGCGGCAGGGCAAGCGCCGGGCGGCGCGGCTGGCGGTCAGGCCCGCGCGTGGCCGGGATCGACGGGGCATCCTGGGTCAAGCCTTCCTCCTTCGGGTGGTGCGCCGTGCGGGCGATGGCCGTGCGTCCCGGCCGATGCAGGCCAGCCCCGGCGCGCTTTTTTCGTAGAATAGCGGGTTATCCCATCGCAGGCTTCCCACCATGCTGGACATCCAACTGCTGCGCGCCGACCTCGATCGCGTCGTCACCCGGCTCGCCGACCGCGGCTATGTGTTCGACCGCGCGCGCTTCCTCGCGCTGGAGGGCGAGCGCAAGCAGCTGCAGGGGCACACCCAGGAGCTGCAGGCGCGCCGCAACCAGGTGTCGAAGCAGATCGGCGAGGCGATGAAGAAGGGGCAGGACGCCAGCGACGTCGCCGCGCTCAAGGCTTCGGTGGCGAGCTTCGCCGACGAACTCGCGGCCGACGAGAAGCGCCTGGCGGCGCTGCAGGAAGAGATCGAAGCCTTCCTCGTCGGCGTGCCCAACGTGCCGCACGACAGCGTGCCGGCGGGCCGGTCGGCCGACGACAACGCGGTGGTGCGCACCGTCGGCACGCCGCGCAGCTTCGACTTTCCGGTGAAGGACCATGTCGACCTCGGCGAGGGGCTCGGCCTGCTCGATTTCGAGACCGCGACGAAGATCGCCGGCGCCCGCTTCTCGCTGATGAAGGGCCCGCTCGCGCGGATGCACCGCGCACTCGCCCAGTTCATGCTCGACGTGCACACCACCGAGCATGGCTACACCGAGGTCTATGCGCCCTACCTGGTGAACGCCGACAGCCTGCGCGGCACCGGGCAGTTGCCGAAGTTCGAGGAAGACCTGTTCGCGGTGCCCAGGGGGGGCGAGGGCGAGGAGGCGAAGCTCTACCTCATCCCGACCGCCGAGGTGCCGGTGACCAACATCGTGCGCGGCGAGATCCTCGCGGCCGAGGCGCTGCCAGA
>CAIQON010000260.1 GCA_903873475.1 uncultured bacterium | reverse complement strand
GCCTCGCGCGGATCGCTGCGCCGACGCTCTACCTGCTCGGCGAGCACGACAATTACGCGCGACGACTGGAGTCGTGGAAGGCGCTGTCGGCGCCGCAGCGCATGTTCGTGCGCGTGGCGGGCTGCTCCCACTTCATGCAGTTCGAGCGGGCGAGGCACCTGCTGTATCGCGCCGCGGCCGAATGGTTTTCCGCGGGGTCGTTCATGGGACACGCGTCCGGCGAATTCGCGGCCGACACCACGGGCAGGGTCCGCGCCGCGACGGCCTGAGCCCTCGCGGGCCTGGCCGAAGCCGTTGTACGCAATCCTGCAATACCTCGATATCCCCCCGCGCAACGATACCGGGCGGCCACCTCGCTCGGCGCAGCCTCGCAACAGGCCACCGCGCCAGCCGACCCAGGCAGGCGCGATCGCCCGTCTGCCCGGCCCGCTCAGTCTTCGCCGATCGTCTCCGATTCGGCAACGGCAGCGCCCTTTGCCTGCCCGGGTGCCCCGCGGTTGCAGATGACATCGAGCAGCTTTGCGCAGTCGAGCAGCTGCACCAGCGAAGAACGCGTACCGGTGCGGGTTACCGTTTCAGCATCGATCACCGAGGTGACCCACGGCGTGAAAGAGGTCATGCCTTCGGGCGCCAGGTGTACGTGCTCGTGGGCGACATCGAGCACCGTCGCCACATCGTCCACGCGCAGCGCGAAGACCGGTATCTCTTTCTGCGACGTCGAGCGCAGGACGATGAGAAGGCTCTCTGAATCGGCGCCGCGGTCGGCAATGCCGAACAGGCGACGCGCGCAGATGACCGGCACGACGCGCGCCTCGCTGCCTGAACCGACCTCGATCAATCCGAGCGCCGCACCGCCTGCCCCGGGTGTGCGGGCCAGACCGCGTGGCAGGATGGCATCGACCACTTCGTAAGCTGGAAGCGCATACAGCGCGCCGCCCACATCGAACACCGCGACCTCGCGGGTCGGCGTTCCCATCGTCACCGCCATCGGCTGCAGTTCCAGCGATTCAGCCCGCACGCGGTGGTCCGCGTTCGTGCCCACGCGGATGCCGACCACGACCTCGACGCCGTTGTCGTAACGGTCGGTACCCTTGAACTCGCGGTAGCCCGGTGCCTTCACGCGAGAACAGGCATAGTGGACGCCCTCGTGCTCGACGATCCCGGAAGCGCCCCGGAAGCCTTCCGCCAGGCTGTGCGTCAGTACGGCATCGGTCGCCGCGATCACATGACCCTGGTTGTCAACGAAGGCCGCCGCGCCCGGCAGCGCGCCCATGATGTCGCGCAGCATCGCCGGAAACTCGGTGGCGGCGTTGAAGACGATCGCGATACCGCCCGCAAGTGAACCGCCCGGCCCACGCACCGATGCAAGGTAGACGTACGTCGGACCGGCCCCATGCATCGATGTGTCTTCGAACGGCGTGACGGCGTACTGATGCGAGTCGCGCAGGTGAGAGACCGATGACAGCCACGCCTCCGGAACGGACGTGCCAGTCAGAGGCACCCCGTCGCCGGCATGGGACACGGCGCGCACGATCCCTCGAGCGTCGAAGGCTACCAGCCGGTTGTATACGGTGTAGAGTCCGTTGATGTAGTCGAGCACATGGGCCAGACGGGCACTGGCCTCCGGGCTGGCAGGCCCGGACAGCACGTCTCGCAGCACAGGCGACAGCGCCCACCAGCGGACGTCGTTGGCGCGCTCGTACAGGTTGCGGTCCATGATGTCGCCAGCCAGCCGCGCCAGTTCGCGCGTCTGGCGACGCACGCGCGCCACGGCCGTGCGGTGGATGTCGTCGAGCCCGAGCCCGGCGCGCTCGCGGGTGCGCTGTCCGGCTTCGTTCACCTGCTTCAGCACAGCCTTCAGGCGCAACTGGTCGCCGCCATGCTCGCCCGCCATCAGACGG
>CAIQON010000259.1 GCA_903873475.1 uncultured bacterium | reverse complement strand
TCGGAGAACCGCGACTACGCGGTGAAGCCGATGAACTGCCCGGGCCATGTGCAGATATTCAACAACGGGCTGCGCAGCAACCGCGACCTGCCGCTGCGGCTGGCGGAGTTCGGTTCTTGCCATCGCAACGAGCCTTCGGGCGCGCTGCACGGCCTGATGCGGGTACGCGGCTTCGTGCAGGACGATGCGCACATCTTCTGCACCGAAGACCAGGTGCAGGCCGAGGCTGGCCGCTTCATCGAACTGCTTCAGAAGGTCTATGCCGACTTCGGCTTCACCGACATCCTGATCAAGCTTTCCACCCGCCCGGCCAGACGCATCGGTTCCGATGAAGCCTGGGGCCGGGCCGAGGCTGCGCTCGCCGCATCGCTCGACGCCAAGGGGCTGGCCTGGGAAAAAAACCCGGGCGAGGGCGCGTTCTACGGCCCGAAGATCGAGTTCTCGCTGAAGGATTCGATCGGGCGGGTCTGGCAGTGCGGGACGCTGCAACTCGACTTTGCGCTGCCTGGTCGGCTGGGTGCCGAATATGTCGCCGAAGACAACACGCGCAAGGTGCCGGTCATGCTGCACCGGGCTGTGCTCGGATCGCTGGAACGGTTCATCGGCATCCTGATCGAAAACCACGCCGGCGCGATGCCTCTGTGGCTGTCGCCGGTCCAGGCCGTCGTGATGAACATCAGCGAGCACCAGGGTGAATATGCGACAGGGCTGGTCGGCAGGCTGCGTGCAGCGGGCATCCGCTGCGAGTCCGACTTGAGAAATGAGAAAATAACCTATAAGATTCGAGAACATAGCGTCGCGAAGGTGCCGTATCTGCTGATCGTTGGCGAGAAGGAGATGGCCTCCGGTCGTGTCGCAGTCCGGGCACGCGGCAACCGCGATCTCGGCGCAATCGGGGTGGATGAAGTAATCTCGCTGCTTCGGGCGGAGATCGACGCCAAGGCGGAGATCAGAACCCCGAACGAAAGCGCGGTTTCGGCACAGGGTGCCGAAGCCGGCAGACCTTAGACTGGCTGGCGCGAAGCCCGGATTGTTCTGGCTGCGGCAGCGTATCTTCAACAAACCGCATGGGGTGCAGGCATCGCTCAGGAAAAGGAAAAGGAAGCGCGAATCAACGGCGAGATCACGTCGCCCGAGATACGTCTGGTAGGTCTTGAAGGCGAACCGCTGGGTATAGTCACCTCCGTGCAGGCCCTTGCGATGGCCGAAGCGGCGGAGGTCGATCTGGTCGAGATTGCACCGACGGCAGTGCCGCCGGTCTGCCGTTTGATGGACTTCGGCAAGTTCAAGTATCGCGAGAGCAAGAAGAAGCACGAGGCCAAGCTCAAGCAGAAGCAGATCCAGGTCAAGGAAGTGAAGTTCCGTCCTGGCACTGACGAAGGCGACTACCTGATCAAGATGCGCAACCTGAAGCGCTTCCTGGGCGAGGGAGACAAGGCGAAGATCACGTTGAGGTTCCGCGGCCGCGAGATGGCGCACCAGGAGTTCGGCGTCAAGCTGCTCCAGCGCATCCAGGCCGAGTTGCTGGAAATCGGCACGGTGGAACAGTTTCCGAAGCTCGAGGGGCGGCAGATGATCATGGTGATCGCCCCCAAGAAGCACTAGGCCGCGAGGCCTGGCAGGGTTTCGGTCCGGAGCATCCGGCGCTGCAATCGCGGCACCGGCGCGGTATCTGCGCCCTGGCGCAGGCAAACAAGTGGACGGCAGGCTCCTTAAGTATTCCCGACGAGGGAATCGCCCACCGACCATGCAAAACAGAGGTGAAGCATGCCCAAGATGAAGACGAAGAAGGGCGCGGCCAAGCGTTTCAAGGCTCGCGGCAGCGGCAGCATCAAGCGAAGCAAGGCGTTCCTGCGCCACATCCTTACCAAGAAGACCACCAAGCGCAAGCGTGGCCTTCGCGGAACGTTGACCATCCACGCGTCGAACGAGAATTCGGTTCGCGCGATGCTGCCATACGCATAAGGAGCCTTCGCCATGCCACGAGTCAAACGCGGCGTAACAGCCCGCGCACGCCACAAGAAAGTCCTCGAACAGGCCAAGGGTTTCCGCGGCCGCCGCAAGAGTGTCTACCGCATCGCCAAGCAGGCGGTGATGAAGGCCGGGCAATACGCCTATCGCGACCGCCGTCAGCGCAAGCGCCAGTTCCGCGCCCTGTGGATCGCCCGTATCAACGCGGCCTCGCGCGAGTGCGGATTGACCTACAGCGTGTTCATGAACGGCCTGAAGCGTGCATCGATCGAAGTCGACCGCAAGGTCCTCTCCGACATCGCGGTGTTCGACAAGGCGGGTTTCGCGAAGCTGGTCGAGCAGGCGCGTGCCGCGCTGCCAGCGACGACCCCGGGCGCTTCGGCGACTGCCTGAGCCCCGCCGGTCTGCTGATCCGTTCCGGCCGGTGCCCTTCGCACCGGCCGGTTCCGTCTGGCTGTTGTGTGTCCGTTCCAGAAGGTCGTTTCCTCCACGATGCAAGCCGAACTCAATCGCATCGTCTCCGAGGCGCTTGCTTCGTTCGCCCAGGCCACTGATTCCCCCCGGCTAGAGCAGGACAAGGCGCGCTTCCTCGGCAAGACCGGGTCGCTGACCGAACTGCTGAAGACGCTCGGCAAACTCGAGCCTTCCGCACGCAAGGAAGCGGGTGCAGCCATCAACGCCGCGAAGTCGGTGATCGAAGGCGCGCTCGATGATCGCCGGCGTGCGATCGCCGACGAGGCCCTGCAGGCGCGGCTTGCCCAGGAAACCATCGATGTCTCGCTGCCGGGCAGGGGGCGCAGCCGGGGCGGTATCCATCCGGTGGTGCGCACCCAGCAGCGAGTCGAGGCGATCTTCCGTTCGATCGGGTTCGACATCGCGGACGGTCCCGAGATCGAGACCGACTGGTACAACTTCACCGCGCTGAACAACCCCGAGAACCATCCGGCGCGTTCGATGCAGGACACGTTCTACATCGACGGGCATGACGGTGAGGGCAAGCCACTGCTGCTGCGCACGCATACCTCGCCGATGCAGGTGCGCCATGCGCGTACGCATACGCCTCCGATCAAGGTGATAGCGCCCGGCCGTACGTACCGCGTCGATTCCGATGCCACGCACTCGCCCATGTTCAACCAGGTCGAGGGGCTGTGGATAGACGAGGACATCAGCTTCGCGCACCTGAAGGGCGTCTACACGGATTTCCTGCAGACCTTCTTCGAGACCGACCAGTTGAAGGTCCGTTTCAGGCCCTCGTACTTTCCGTTCACCGAGCCTTCGGCCGAGGTCGACATGGCCTTCGACAGCGGACCGTTGAAGGGCCGCTGGCTCGAGATCTCGGGGGCCGGCCAGGTGCACCCGGCGGTCGTGCGCAACTTCGGGCTCGACCCGGAGCGCTACATCGGTTTCGCGTTCGGCAGCGGCCTCGAGCGCCTGACCATGCTCCGTTACGGCATCGGCGATCTGCGCCTGTTCTTCGAGAACGACCTGCGCTTCCTGCAGCAGTTCCAGTACTGACCCGCGGGCCATCCCATGCAATTCTCCGAGTCCTGGCTGCGCAGCTTCGTCGACCCCGCGCTCGACAGCGAGGCGCTGGCCCACCTGCTCACGATGTCCGGCCTCGAGGTCGAGGAGCGCGAACCGGTCGCACCGGCCTTCACCGGCGTGGTCGTGGCCAGGGTGCTGGCGGTCGTGCCGCATCCGAACGCCGATCGCCTGCGGCTATGCACCGTAGATGCCGGGGGGGCTGCACCGCTGTCGATCGTCTGCGGTGCGCCCAACGTGCGCGAAGGCATGGTCGTGCCATGCGCGACCGTCGGCGCGTCACTGCCCGGCGGACTGACCATCAGGCGCGCGGCGGTGCGCAACGTCGACAGCGAAGGCATGCTCTGCTCGGCGCGCGAACTGGGGCTGTCCGAGGATGCTGCGGGCCTGATGGACCTGCCGCCGGCGCTGTTGCCCGGCACGCCGTTTCGCGAGGCCTTTGACCTCGACGACATGAAGCTGGTGATCAAGCTCACTCCCAACCGCGCTGACTGCCTGAGCCTGCACGGGCTCGCGCGCGAAGTCTCTGCGCTCACGGGTTGCGCGCTGACGCTGCCGTCCTGCGCCCCGGTTGCCGCGACCATCGACGACCGCCTGTCGGTGTCGATCGATCCGGCCGCGCATGATCTCTGCGGTCGCTTCTCCGGCCGGGTGATCCGCGGCGTCGATGCGCGCGCCGCCACCCCTGACTGGATCAGGCAGCGCCTCGAGCGTGCCGGCCAGCGGCCGATCTCCGCGCTGGTCGACATCTCCAACTACGTGATGCTCGAACTCGGCCAGCCGTCGCATGTGTTCGACCTCGACCGTATCCGCAACGGCCGCCTCGGCGTGCGCTGGGCGCGTGCCGGCGAGCAGGCGGCCCTGCTCAACGAGTCGACGGTCGATTTCGCACCCGATTTCGGCGTGATCACCGACGGCGACGAGCCGGAAGCGATCGCCGGCATCATGGGCGGCGACCGGACAGCGGTGTCGCTCGACACATGCAACGTGTACGTTGAATCGGCTTTCTGGTGGCCGGCCGCGATCGCTGGCCGGGCGAGGCGCCTCAACTTCACGACCGAAGCCGCGCACCGGTTCGAACGCGGCGTCGACTTCTCCCGTACGGTCGACTGCCTGGAGCGGATCACCGCGCTGATCCTCGCCGTCTGTGGCGGTTCGGCGGGGCCGGTCGACGACCAGGTGCTGGCACTGCCGGTGCGCGCCCCGGTGCCGTTGCGGGTCGCGCGCTGCAATCGCGTGATCGGCATGGCCTTCGACCGGGAATCGATCGCTCGCACCTTCGATCGCCTCGGGTTCCGCTGGGCCGTCGAGGCAGGGGCCGACGGGGACGTGTTCACCGTGGTACCACCGGCGTTCCGCTTCGACCTCTCGATCGAGGAAGACCTGATCGAGGAAGTGGTGCGCATCCACGGGTACGACGACCTGCCTGCGATCCCGCCCGCATCGGTGGCCTGGATGCGTGCGTTGCCTGAAACGCAGCGCAGTGCCGACGAGGTGCGCGCAGCGCTCGCCGGGCGGGACTACTTCGAGGCGCTGAACTTCGGTTTCGTCGATCCCCGCTGGGAGGCGGATTTCGCCGCCGCCGGAACCGATGCGCCAGCGCCGATCGCGCTGGTGAATCCGATCGCCAGCCAGCTCGCAGTGATGCGCTCCACGCTGATCGGCGGCCTCGTCGCCAACGTGCAACACAACGTGAACCGCCGCCAGGCGCGCGTGCGGCTGTTCGAACTGGGGCGCGTATTCCGCCGCGATCCCGCCGTGGCCGACGGTCCGCTGTCGGTGGCTGGTATCGACCAGCCCGTGCGGCTTGCGGCGATTGCACATGGCGATGTCGACCCGGAGCAGTGGGGCGCGAAGCCGCGCCCGGTCGACTTCTACGACATCAAGGCCGACCTCGAAGCGATCCTTGCGCCGCGCGTCGCGCGCTTCGAACAGGCCGTACACCCAGCCCTGCATCCCGGCCGCTCCGCCCGCGTGGTGCTCGACGGCCGCGCCATCGGCTGGATCGGCGAACTGCATCCGCGCTGGCAGCAGCAGTACGAACTGCCGGCGGCCACCGCCGTGTTCGAGATCGACTGGACTGCGCTGGCAGGCCGCGAGTTGCCGAGTGCCGCGGAGGTTTCGAAATTTCCGCCGGTACGCCGCGACCTGGCCTTCGTCGTCGACCGGGCCGTACCCGCACAGGCGCTGGTGGACAGCGTGATGGCTGACAGGCCCATGTTCGTCGAAGGCTTCGAAGTGTTCGATTCGTATGCTGGGCCGGGCGTCGAGGGTGGGAAAAAAAGCCTTGCTTTCCGGGTGTTACTGCAAGATACTCGAAAGACACTCACCGACAGTGAAGTCGACTCCAGCATCGCTCGACTGGTGGAAATCATTGCGACCCGGCACGATGGAAGACTCCGCCAATAACGACCTCCCGGCAGAGAACGGCCCCGACGAGCGGAAGACGCTTACAAAGGCCGAGCTCTCAGAAATGCTTTTCGAACGCGTCGGTCTGAACAAGCGCGAAGCGAAGGACATGGTCGAATCGTTCTTCGAAGAAGTGCGTACGGCACTGCAGAAGGGCGAGGGCGTGAAGTTGTCGGGCTTCGGCAATTTCCACCTGCGCGACAAGCCGCAACGGCCCGGTCGAAATCCCAAGACCGGTGAAGAAATCCCCATCACTGCCCGCCGCGTGGTCACCTTTCACGCCAGCCAGAAGCTGAAGGCAATGGTCGACCAGGCCTGCGATGGCGGACGACAGCCGAGCTAGCGACACCCGCGCGAAGGTGGCGCTGCCACCGATTCCAGCCAAGCGTTACTTCACCATCGGTGAAGTGAGCGAACTGTGCGGGGTGAAGTCGCACGTTCTGCGCTACTGGGAGCAGGAGTTCACCCAGCTCAAGCCGGTGAAGCGTCGTGGCAACAGACGTTACTACCAGCACCACGAGGTGCTGTTGATCCGCCGCATCCGTGAACTGCTCTACGAACAGGGATTCACGATCAGCGGTGCGCGCAACCGACTGGATGCCAGCACGAACGACTCCGACCTGGGGCCGGATCTGTCCGAGTCAGCGCAGCCTGGCAG
>CAIQON010000258.1 GCA_903873475.1 uncultured bacterium | reverse complement strand
CGACATCACCCGACACGGAGAAGATCTTGGTGCCGCCGTTGTTGGGCTTGCCTGCCTCGAGATAGGCCTGCCCGCCGTTGCGGATGATCCAGGGCACCGCGGCGAAGGTCTCGGGGTTGTTGATCGTGGTCGGCTTTCCGTAGAGGCCGAAGCTCGCCGGGAACGGCGGCTTGAAGCGCGGCTGCCCCTTCTTGCCCTCGAGCGACTCGAGCAGCGCGGTCTCTTCACCGCAGATGTAGGCACCGTAGCCGTGGTGCGCATGGAGCTGGAAGCTGAACTCGCTGCCCAGGATGCCGTCGCCGAGGTAACCCGCGGCGCGCGCCTCTTCGAGCGCTTCCTCGAAGCGTTCGTAGACATCCCAGATCTCGCCGTGGATGTAGTTGTAGCCGACCGTGATGCCCATGGCGTACGCACCGATCGCCATCCCCTCGATGAGGATGTGCGGGTTGTAGCGCATGATGTCGCGGTCCTTGAACGTACCCGGCTCGCCCTCGTCGGAATTGCAGACGAGGTACTTCTGTCCGGTGTAGTTCTTCGGCATGAAGCTCCACTTCAGGCCGGTCGGGAAACCGGCGCCGCCGCGTCCGCGCAAGGCGGACTTCTTCAGCTCGCCGATCACGACATCCGGCGGGATCTTCTCGGACAGTATCTTGCGGATCGCCTGGTAGCCGCCGCGCGCTTCGTAATCGCGCAGGCGCCAGTTGGTGCCGTCCAGGCCCTTCAGGATCACCGCATCCGGCCCGTAGATGCCGGCCGCGAAAGGGGGTAGTGGTGCGTTCATCGGCCGCCCTCCTTCTGCCCGGCATCGCCCGGGGCTACGCCGTGCCCGGCGCGCAGCTGCTCGACCAGCGCATCGATGCGGTCGGGCGTCATCCAGGAGAGCATCACGCGGTTGTTGCGCATCATCACCGGGGCATCGCCGCAGGCACCCATGCACTCGCCTTCCTTCAGCGTGAAGCAGCCATCGGCGGTGGTTTCGCCGAAGCCGATCCCGAGCGTGCGCTTCAGGTGCTCGGCCGCAACGCTGGCGCCCTGCAGCTGGCAGGGCAGGTTGGTGCACAGCGTGAGCTTGTTGCGGCCGACCGGCGCGAGTTCAAACATCGTGTAGAACGTCGCGACCTCATAGACGGCGACCGCCGGCATGCCGATATGGCGGGCAACGGCATCCATCACGCCCGTGGACAGCCAGCCTCTTGCTTCCTGAGCGATCGCCAGGGCAGCCATCACGGCCGACTGGCGCTGGTCGGAAGGGTATTTCGCGATCGCGCGATCGATGCGGGCGATCTCGGCTGCCGACAGCACGGAATCGGCGCCGCCTTCTGGCTGGCCAGGGGTGCGGCCGTCTGCGGCCGCTGGCACGGGTGCGTTCATCGCGCTGGGATCAATCCATCGGTCATCGGGTTGCTCACCGGTCGCTCATCGATCAATTTCGCCGAACACGATGTCCTGCGTGCCGATGATCGCGACCACGTCCGCGATCATGTGGCCACGGGCCATCTCGTCGATCGCCGCCAGGTGCGGAAACCCCGGCGCGCGGATCTTCAGGCGGTAGGGCTTGTTCGCCCCGTCGGACACCAGGTAGATGCCGAATTCGCCCTTTGGATGTTCGACCGCCGCGTAGGCCTCGCCGGCCGGCACGTGCATGCCTTCGGT
>CAIQON010000257.1 GCA_903873475.1 uncultured bacterium | reverse complement strand
TGGTGGAGGTAAGCGGGATCGAACCGCTGACCTCTTGCATGCCATGCAAGCGCTCTCCCAGCTGAGCTATACCCCCACACGAGAGGCGCGAATTATACGCAGGCCTTCGCTCGCGTGTAAACATGCAAACGGTTGAATGTTAGATTGCACGGCTTCCCTGCCCTTCCCCGCGGACACGCCTTCCATGCCGACAGACCCCGCCAGTGCCCTGCCCCAGGCTGCAGCCCGGTTCGCCGATGCCACCCGTGCCGCGATGCCGGTCGCACGCGAGCTGTTCGAGACCATCGGCGCGGCGACCGGAGACGGCGTCGGCATGGCGCGCGAGCCCTACAGCGAGAACGAGCAGAAGGCCTCGGACCTGCTCGAAGCGAAGGCCCGCGAGCTGTGCCTCGAGCTCTCCACGGATGCCTTCGGCAACCTGTACATGACCCTGCCCGGCGCCGACCGCAGCGCCCCGGGCTGGATCACCGGCTCGCACATCGACTCGGTGCCCAGTGGCGGCAACTTCGATGGCCTCGCCGGCGTGGTCGCTGGCCTCACAGCAGTGGCGGCACTGCGCGCAGCCGGCATCGTACCGGCCACCGACATCACGGTGATGGGCGTGCGCGCCGAGGAGGCGAGCGCGTGGTACGCGGGCGCGCACGGGGGCCATATCGGCAGCCGCTCGGCACTGGGCATCCTGCCGCCGGCAGAGCTCGACTCGGCGATCAATACCCGCAGCGGCCGCCCGCTGCGCGCGCACATGGCGGACGCGGGCTTCTCACCGGAGCGCGTCGCGCTCGGCCACGGCACGCTCGACCTTTCGCGCTACCGCGGCTGGCTGGAACTGCATATCGAACAGGGGCCCGTGCTGGAGCGGCTCGGCCTGCCGGTTGGCGTGGTGACGGCGATCCGCGGTTCCGCCCGCGCACGCAGCTGCCGCTGCACCGGCGCCTACACCCACTCGGGCGCGGTGCCCCATGAATACCGCAGCGATGCGGTGCTGGCCACCGTCGAGCTCGTGCACCTGATCGAGCAGGAGGCGACACGCGTGCGCGCCTCGGGCGGCGACCTCACCTGTACGGTGGGCAAGCTGTTCACCGACGCCGAGCTGCATTCGATCACCAAGGTGCCGGGACAGGTCGATTTCTGCCTCGAGTACCGCAGCCAGGAGCGTTCAGTGCTCGACCACATGGCCGACTTCGCGCGCGGCCAGGCTACCCGTATCGCGGCCGAGCGGCGGGTCGCCTTCGAGCTGGGCAGCTTCTCTCCGCAGGACCCGGCCACGATGGACCCGGGCTTCCGGGCCGCGCTCAACCAGGGCGCCGCCGCGCTGGGCATCCCGGCGATGGACATCCCGAGCGGTGCCGGTCACGACGCCCAGGACTTCGTGCATGCAGGCCTGCCGGCGGCGATGATCTTCGTGCGCAACGCCAATGGCAGCCACAACGCGAAAGAGGCGATGGACTACGCCGACTTCGAACGGGGCACCCGCCTGCTCGCCTGGATGATGGCGCAGTAGGACCGCGCCGCAGGGCTGGCGCCGTGCGGCCTCACAGCGCGACCGAAGCGGCCCCGCTCAGGACAGGTAGCGCTCCAGCCTGCCCAGCACCCGCTCGCGCGGCGACAGGGCGATCACCGCGTCGAGCGACGGCGTCTGCCCGGTGCCGGCGATGATCGCGCGCAGCGGCATCATCAGCTGCGGCAGCTTGAGCGAATGCGTCGCTGCGCTGCGCTTGACCAGCGCGCCGATCTCCTCGCGCGTCCAGGCGAGCGTCGCCAGCTCGTTCGCCAGCTCGCGCAGCGGCCCGCGCACCGCATCGGTGACATGCTGGGCCAGCAGCTCCGGCGTGGGCTCGGCCGGCGCGTAGAGCAGCCGCGCGCCATCGGCCAGTTCGACCAGCGTGCGCGCGCGGTCCTTGAACAGCTTCACCGCTTCCAGCGGCAGCGGCCCGTCGGCGAGCGATACGCCTGCCGCCTCCAGGCGCTGCGAGACCTCCCGGCCCAGGCGCGCATCGTCAGCCACCTTGATGTACTCGTGGTTCATCCAGCCGAGCTTCTCGGGGTTGAACTGCGCCGGCGAGCGGCTGATATGGCGCAGGTCGAACCACTCGACCAGTTGGGTGGCGCTGAACACCTCGTCGTCGCCATGCGACCAGCCCAGCCGCGCGAGGTAGTTGACCAGCGCCTCGGGCAGGTAGCCCTCTTCGTGGTACTGCATCACGCTGACCGCACCCTGACGCTTGGACAACCGCTCGCCATCGGCGCGCAGGATCACGAAATCGTCGAGCTCGGCGTTGGCGAACGAGATTGGCCCCTTGACCAGGTCGTTGAAGATAACCTCGCCACCGATCGGGTTCTTCAGCCGCACCACCGGCGGCACGCCTGGCGGCGGCGTACGCGTCGAATCGCGCCAGCGGCCGTCGTAGCGCGGCTTCTCGCCGCGCGCGCGCTGCGCCTCGCGCATCTCGTCCAGTTCCTGCTTCGTCGCGTAGCAATGGTACGCATGGCCCTCGCGGATCATCCGCTCGGCGATCTCCTGGTAGCGCGCGAGGCGCTGCATCTGGAACTCCGGGCCCTCGTCCCAGTCGATGCCGAGCCACGACAGCCCGTCGAGGATGGCCTGCACCGAGGCCTGGGTGGAGCGCTCGAGGTCGGTGTCTTCGATGCGCAGCACGAACTTGCCGCCATGCTTGCGTGCATAGGCCCAGGAGAACAGCGCAGTGCGCGCACCGCCGATATGCAGGTAGCCGGTCGGGCTGGGAGCGAAACGGGTACGGATGGTGGACATGTCGACTCTGGCGAAGAAGGCGGAACAGCGCGCGGGGGTGACGGCCGGGCGGCCGGGCGCGACCGGGCATACGGGAGCGGCGGCAGACGGCAGCGGCGAAAGGCGCGCGCCCCACGACGCCGCAGCCTGCCGCGCTTTATACCCCAACCGCTGCACGACCAGCCACCGGGCCAACCGATGCAGCCAGCGCCCCCCGGCCAGGCGAAGCCCAAGGCGAGGCGCCGGGAGTCCGCCCGAGGCAGCCGGGCCCGCCCTGCCCCAGCCCTTGCCGGCGGGGACCGAGAGGCTCAGTCCAGCCGCACCTTCGCGGTATCGATCACCTTCTTCCAGCGCGCGTGCTCGGTGCGAACATGGGCGGCAAACTGGGCGGGCGTGCTGCCCACCGCCTCGGCGCCCTGCGATGCGAAGAACTCCTGCAGCTTCGGCGTGCGCAGCGCGGCCACCGCATCGGCGTTGGTGCGCTTCACCACCTCCGGTGGCACGCCGGCGGGCGCCCACATGCCCAGCCACACCATCACCTCGAGATCGGGGAAGCCCTGCTCGGCGGCGGTGGGCAGATCGGGCAGCGACGGCGAGCGCCGCGGGCCGGCCAGCGCGATCGCCCGCAACTTGCCGGACTTCACGTGCGGCAACGCGGTGAGCAGCGTGTCGAACATGAAGGAGATATGGCCGCCGAGAAGATCGTTGGTGGCCAGCGCCGAGCCCTTGTAGGGCACGTGCTGCAGGCGAATGCCGGAACTGGCCTGCAGCAGTTCGCCCGCGAGGTGGTTGTTCGCCCCGTTGCCGTTGGAGCCGTAGGTGAGCTCGTTCGGGCGCTTGCGCGCGAGCGCCACGAGTTCGCGCAGGTTGCGCACCGGCAGCGCGGTGTTCACCACCAGCACGTTCGGCGTGGTAGCCACCTCGGTGATCGGCACGAAATCCTTCAGCGGGTCGTAGGCGAGCTTGGGGTAGAGATGCGGCGCGATCGTGTGGGTGCTGACCGAGCCGGTCATCAGCGTGTAGCCGTCGGCGGGCGCGCGTGCGGCGACTTCGGTGCCCAGCGTGCCGCCGGCCCCGGGACGGTTCTCGATCACCACCGGCTGGCCCCAGGCGTCGGACAGGCGCTGCGACACCTGCCGCGCGGCGATGTCAGTGGCCCCCGCCACGGGGAAAGGCACGATCATGCGCACCGGCTTGGCGGGCCAGGCCTGCGCCAACGCATCACCCGCGACGACCACGGACACCACAGCCACGGCCAGGGCCACGGGAAGGAACGCACCCCGCGCGCGCGGGCGGCGGGCAGGCAGACGATGTCGGAAAGGATTCACGGCAGGCTC
>CAIQON010000256.1 GCA_903873475.1 uncultured bacterium | reverse complement strand
GAGAGCCGGCTCACGTCCTCAGAGAATCCGATCACCGCGCTCACGCGCATCGAGGACGATCGCCTGATTTCGATCCTTGACGTCGAGCATGTACTGGCACAGGTCTACGGCGACACGCTGGTGCCGGAGATCGCGCCGGCGCCGAACGCCGCCGAATCCACCGTCTTCTACGTCGACGACTCGCTGGTCGCGCGGCGCGAGATCAGCAACGTGCTCGACCGGCTCGGCGTGCGCTCGCTGCAGGCCACCAACGGCCGTGAGGCATGGGACAGCCTGCAGACGATGGCCGCACGCGCCGATGCCGAAGGTACCTCGCTGTCGACGCAGCTCGCCCTGATCCTCGCCGATGCCGAGATGCCGGAGATGGACGGCTACGTGCTGACCCGCCTGATCAAGGCGGACAAGCGTTTCGTCGGCATCCCCGTCGTGATGCATTCGTCGCTGTCATCGAGTGCCAGCAGGGCCATGGGACAGAACGTAGGCGTCGACGCCTATGTCGCGAAGTTCGACGCTGCGGTGCTCGCCGAGACGCTGCGGCCGCTGATCGCCCGCGCCGTCTGAGCGCCGGACCCTTGACTTCCAGGGACACAACCTTGACCCCCGAACCGACCAATACCCGCCGATCCGGAGCATCCGCATGAGCCAGGAATCCATGAAGTTCCTCGTCGTCGACGATTTTTCAACGATGCGCCGCATCGTGCGCAACCTGCTGAAGGAACTCGGCTTCACCAACGTCGACGAGGCCGAGGACGGCGCCGTGGCGCTCGCGAAACTGAAGGGCGGCAACTTCGACTTCGTGATCTCGGACTGGAACATGCCGAACATGACCGGGATCGAACTGCTGCGCGCGGTCCGCGCCGACGCGGCGCTGTGCAAGCTGCCTGTGCTGATGATCACGGCCGAGGCGAAGAAGGAAAACATCATCGAGGCGGCGCAGGCGAAGGCGAACGGCTACATCGTGAAGCCGTTCACCGCAGCGGTACTCGACGAGAAACTGAACAAGATCCTGAAAACCATGGAAAAGGTGTGATGAGGCCATGAACGACAGCACTGTACCCTCGCAGGACTCCCCAGACCTCGAAGCGCTGTTCGACAGCATCGTGGCTGCCAATACCGATCCTGCAGACGGCGCAGATGGCGCAGCGGGAACTGCGCATGGCGCGGTCGATACCCAGTCTGGCGAGGTCCTCGGAAAGATCGGCAAGCTCACCCGGACGCTGCATGACAGCCTGCGCGAACTCGGTTTCGACAAGTCGCTGCAGCAGGCGGCCTCTGCCATCCCCGACACGCGCGACCGGCTGACCTACGTGGCCACGCTCACCGAGAAGGCCGCCGAGCGCGCGCTGAACGCGACCGAGGTCGCCCGCCCGCTGCAGGACGAACTGGAGAACGAAGCGAAGGTGCTGTCGGGAAACTGGGACCGCCTGTTCGACCGCCAGTTGTCGATCGACGAGTTCAAGCTGCTGGTCGCCGATACGCGGCGCTATCTGGGCGCCGTCCCTGCCCGGACCGAGGCGACACGCACGCAGCTCACCGAGATCATGATGGCCCAGGATTTCCAGGATCTCACCGGGCAGGTGATCAAGAAGATCACCGCCGCCGCGCACGATATCGAGCACAAGCTGCTGGAGCTCCTCGTCGAGCAGATGCCCGCGCAACGGCGCGCCGAGGCAGAGGGCTTGCTGAACGGCCCGGTCCTGAAGCATGCCGGCCGCAGCGACGTGGTCGCCAACCAGGACCAGGTCGACGAACTGCTGGAGTCGCTCGGCTTCTGAACGGCGGGCTGTGCCTTCCCGCACCGCCCGCCTGCCCGCCCGCCCCCCCGGCGATGCCACACACCGAGAGCACCCTGCTGAAGCGAGAGCGCCCATGAGCGATTTTTCCGGCGACCAAGAGCTGTTGAAGGAATTCCTGACCGAGGCGGGCGAACTGCTCGCCGACGTCGACAACAAGCTGGTCGAACTCGAACGGCGGCAGGACGACCCTGCGCTGCTCAACCACATCTTCCGCGGCTTCCACACCATCAAGGGTGGCGCAGGCTTCCTCTGCGTCCAGCCGCTGGTCGATCTCTGCCACCTGACCGAGAACCTGTTCGACCTGCTGCGCAACGGTTCACTGAAACTCAACCCGGCACTGATGGACGTGATCATGTCGGCGACCGGTTCCGTCCGCGACATGTTCGACACGCTGGCAAGTTCCGGCCACCTGGCGCCTGCAGACCCGGGGCTTCTGGCCGACCTAGAGCGAGCGCTCTCCGGTGAAGCGCTGGCTGCGCCCGCCGCGAAAGCGCGCCCCGCGCAGGCACCGGATGCGCCGCCCGCGGTGCAAGGCGTGGTCGACTGGCCTGCGCTTTACGGCGCCCTCACCGGCACGCAGGCGCCGGTCGAGATGGCCGCGGAACCGGCAGCGACGGCGCCCGTCGCGGCGGCGCCCTCCCCGCTCGGCCGACGCGACACCGACCAGCCGGGCGTGCGCGCCGAGCGTGCGGGCCGCAGGGACACGGACAAGCAGGTCGTCAAGGAAAACACGATCCGCATCGACACGGCCAGGCTCGACCAGGTGCTCAACCTGTCGGGCGAGATCGGGCTGACCAAGAACCGCCTGACCTGCCTGCGCTCCGAGATCATGCAGGGCAAGGGGTCGCACGACGTGTTCCGGGCACTCGACGAGGCGGTGAGCCAGCTCGACCTGCTGGTCGGCGACCTGCAGAACGCGGTGATGAAGACCCGCATGCAGCCAGTCGGCCGCCTGTTCCAGAAGTACCCCCGCATGGCGCGCGACCTCGCGCGGCAGTTGGGCAAGGAGCTCGACCTGGAACTCTTGGGCGAGGAGACCGAACTCGACAAGACGATGGTCGAGGAGTTGAACGACCCGCTGGTGCACCTGGTACGCAACGCCGCAGACCACGGCATCGAGTCGCCCGAGGACCGTCGCGCGTCCGGCAAGCCGGACAAGGGCACGGTGCGCCTGTCCGCGCGCCAGGCCGGCGACCATATCGTCATCGAGATCAGCGACGACGGGCGCGGGATGAGACCTGACGTCCTGCGCCGCAAGGCAGTCGAAAAGGGGCTGCTGGACATCGAGGCGGCCAGTGCGCTCGACGACCGGCAGGCGCTGCACCTGATCTTCATGCCGGGCTTCTCGACCAAGGACGAAGTGTCGAGCGTCTCCGGCCGCGGCGTCGGCATGGACGTGGTCAAGAGCAACATCCAGAAACTGAACGGGCGGATCGAGATCAGTTCCGAGCCCGGCGCGGGCACGCGCATCTCGATCTCGCTGCCGCTGACGCTGGCGATCCTGCCGGTGCTGGTAGTGCGCGTGGGCGAACAGCCGTTTGCGGTGCCCCTTTCGATGGTGCGCGAGATCATCCCCATCCGCGCCAAGGAAGTGCAGGCCGTATCCGGCCGTGCAACGATGGTCGTACGCGACGAGGTGCTTCCTGTGCGCACGCTGTCCGGCCTCATCGGCTGGCCGCAGCCCGAGCAACCGCGCTATGGCGTGCTGCTGCAGGCAGCCCTGTCGTCGCTGGTGCTGGCGGTGGACGGCTTCATCGGCCGCGACGACGTCGTCATCAAGCCGCTCGACCAGATCAAGCCCAAGGGCGTGGCGGGCGCGACGCTCGCTGGCGACGGCTCGGTGGTGCTGGTGCTCGACATGGAGGCCCTGCTCTCCGAACCTGGCCACGACGATCTGGCAACCATGTTCGCACAGGCCGCCTGACAGGCTGGCTGGCTGGCGGTGGCCACACGGTCAGGACGCCACTGGGGTGCGTGATAACATCGGGGGCTTCCGTGGTTCCGCCACGCCAGTCGAATGCCCCCGATGTCCGGCCTAGCAACCCTGCCCCAGCCCCCGCACCCCGGCATCCTTCGGCTCAAGGACGTCTGGCTGATCTCCGCCGGCCATGCGATGACGCACTGGTACACGGCGACGTTCTACCTGCTGTTGCCGCTGATCGGCAGCGAACTCGGTCTTTCATACGTGCAGATCGGCTTCATCATGACCGTGCAGCATGCGGTCGGGGCTGCATCCAACCTGCCGGCGGGCATGCTGGTCGACCGCTACGGCAATCGGGCCCTGATGATGGCGGCCGCGCTGTTCTGGGTCGGCTTCCCGTACCTGCTGATGGGCTTCACCAGCACCTACTGGGTACTGCTCGCCTGCGTGACGCTGGTGTCGGTCGGCAACAACATCTGGCACCCGACCGCGATCGCGACGCTCGCCGACCGGTATCCCGATCGAAAGGGCGTCACGCTGTCCGTGCACGGGATGGGCGGCAACGTCGGCGAGGCCGTCGCACCACTCGTGGTGGGCGCCCTGCTGGCCGCGTTCACCTGGCGCGAGGTGGTCGTGATGAATGTCGTGCCCGGCGTGTTCGCCTCCCTGCTGATCCTGGCGATGCTCGGTGCGCTGCCGAGCCTGCGCAACGGGCGCGCCGGCACCGGCAAGGCCGCCGCACCGGGGCCGGCGGCCGTCGCACCGCCGGTCCAGCGCTGGTCCGAGCAGTTCGCGCAGTCGACCGCGCTGCTGCGCAACCGCGCGATGGTCATGATCTGCACCAGTGCGGCGTTCCGCACGATGACCCAGACCGGGCTGCTGGTATTCCTGCCGCTCTACCTGACGCACGACCTCGGCTATTCGATCTTCGCGACTGGCGTATGCCTGTTCGTGCTGCAGGCCGCAGGCTTCGCTGCATCGCCGATCGCCGGCCACCTGTCCGACCGCATGGGGCGCTCGCGCATCGTGGCCGGTTCGATGGTGATGAGCGCGGTGGTGATCGGCGTGATGCTGGCCGCGCCGGGCACACCGCTGTTCATCGCATGCATCGCACTGCTCGGCTTCTTCCTTTATGCGGTGCGCGCAGTCCTGCAGGCCTGGATGCTCGACAGCACGCCGGCTTCTGCTTCCGGCACCGCCGTGGGCATCATGTTCAGCACGCAGGCCATCGGGGCGGCCATCGCGCCGCTGCTTGCCGGCTGGGTCGCGGACACCTGGGGCCTGCTGGCAGTCTTCTACTTCCTCGCCGGCACGATCGTGCTGGCCAACTTCTTCGTGTTCCTGATGCCACGCGATCTGTTCGAGCGGCGCAGCGGCACGACTGCCTGAAAAGGAGCGCATCACCGATGAGTACCAGCGAACCCACCGTTGCCGGCCAGGAGCACTGGACGAAGAAAGGCGACATCAACCTGTACCTCTGGGAAAAACGCGCCGTTCCGGGCACCGGCAGCAACGGCACGATCCTCTGGGTACACGGCTCGTCGATGGCATCCACCCCGACCTTCGACCTGACCGTGCCGGGCCGCCCCGATTCGTCAGTGATGGACTGGTTCGCCAGGCGCGGCTTCGACAACTGGTGCGTCGACATGGAAGGCTACGGCCGCTCCGACAAGTCGCGCGACATCTACTTCGACATCGCGAACGGCGCCGACGACGTGAAGGCGGCCAGCGACTACATCATGAAGACCCGCGGCACGAAGCAGTTCATGGTGTACGGCATATCCTCCGGCGCGCTGCGCGCCGCGATGTTCGCCGAGCGCAATCCCGAGCGCGTGTCGCGCCTGGCGCTCGATGCGTTCGTCTGGACCGGCGAAGGCGCGCCGACCCTGGTCGAGCGGAAGAAGAAGCTGGCCGATTTCATCGCGATCAAGAAGCGCCCGATCGACCGCGCCTTCGTGCATTCGATCTTCAACCGTGACCATCCGGGCTGCGCCGACGAGGCGACGATCGAGGCCTTCGCCGACGCGATCCTGGCGCTCGACCACGAGATGCCCACGGGCACCTACGTCGACATGTGCTCGAAGCTGCCGGTGGTCGATCCGGCGAAGATCGAGGCAGCCACCTTGCTCATGCGCGGCGAATTCGACGGCATCGCAGCGCTCGACGACCTGATCGATTTCTACAAGCGCCTGCCCAACGCTGACAAGCAGTTCGCGATGATGGCTGGCATCTCGCATGCGAGCTTCCAGCAGAAGAACTACATGATGTGCTACCACATCCTGCATTCGTTCTTCACGCAGCCGGAGCCGCTCTACCGCGGTTGATGCAGGACCGGGCCGGGCTTGCACGCCCTGCCCGGCCTGCGGTCAGTCGATCTTCGCGCCGACCGACTTCACGATCTGCGCCCACTTCACCAGTTCGGCATTGAACAGCTTGCCGAACTCCTCCGGCGTGCCGCCGATCACGTCGTTGCCGCCCTCGACCAGCGGCTTGCGCACGGCCGGGTCTTTCAGCGCCTTCACGATCTCGGCATTCATGCGCGCGACGATCTCGCGCGGCGTGTTCGCCGGCGCGAGCAGGCCGAGCCAGAGTGTTGCATCGTACCCCGGCAGTTGTTCACCGATGGCTGGCACGTCGGGCAGCGACGCGTTGCGCCTCGACGTGGTGACGCCCAGCGCACGCAGCTTGCCAGTGCGGATGAACGGCAGCACCGCGCTCATGCCGGTGAAGGACATCGACACCTCGCCACCCAGGAGCGCGGCGATGGCAGGCCCGCTGCCCTTGAACGGCACGTGTTCCATCTCGATCTTCGCCGACGACTCGAACAACTCGGCGAAAAGGTGCTGCGAACTGCCGTTGCCCGATGACGCGTAGAAGATCTGCTTCGGCCGCTTGCGTGCGACCTCGATCAGTTCCTTCACGCTCTTCGCCGGAAACGCGGGGTGCACGACCAGCACGTTGGGCGTCGATGCGAAGTGGATCACCGGCGTGAAATCCTTCACCGGATCGTACGAAAGCTTGCCGTAGAGCGCTGCGTTGATCACGTTGGTGTTCGATACGACCAGCCACGAATAACCGTCGGGCTGCGCGCGCGCGACCGCTTCGGAACCGAGCGTGCCGCCGGCACCGGGCCGGTTCTCGATCACGATCTGCTGGCCCAGGGTCTCGGACAGCTTCTGGCCGATGATGCGTGCGGGGATGTCGGCAACACCGCCCGAGGAGAACGGTACGACCCACCGGACAGGCTTCACGGGCCATGCCTGGGCAAAGGCCGTCATCGGCAATACCGCTGCCAGCGCGAATGCCACCGGGCCGAATGCCCGGCGCCCGGCGGTGCAGGCCTGTTGCGCTGCACCGGCCGCCGGGCCTGCTTTACTGAGGTAGTCCATGCGTGTCTCCATCATCGCGGTCGCCTCGACCACATTCCTGATTGCCGAATCCGCTGTGTGCGGCATTGCCCGAGCTTCCTGACAAAACCCTGTCTGATGCTACCACCCCGGCCGAGCGTATTCGTGCGGGGGGTGGTCGTACGGCGGGCGGCGTGGAGACCATGCCGCCAGCAGGCGGCATCGGCAAGGCGATACGGGCAGGTTCAGTATCCCCGGTCCGGATCGACCACGTTGCGCAGCGCACCGCCGGCGCGCCACTGCTTCAGGTTGTCGACCACCAGCGCAGCGGCGGTGGGCAGGCTCGTGACGCTGGCGATGTGCGGCGTGACCAGGATGCGCGGATGCGTCCAGAACGGATGCCCCGCCGGAAGCGGCTCGGTCTCGAACACGTCGAGCGTGGCTGCGGACAGCTGCCCCGAATCGAGGGCATCGACCAGGTCGGCATCCACCACATGGCCCCCGCGCGCGGCATTCACCAGGCAACTGCCGCGTGGCATCCGGGCGAAGGTCGATGCACCGAGGATGCCGCGCGTCTGCGCCGTCAGCGGCAACAGGCAGACCAGGATCCGGGTACCGGCGAGAAAGGCAGTCAGGCCGGCGTCGCCGGCAAAGGTCTCGACGCCGGGCAACGTACGGATGCGGCGCGACCACCCGCGCACCTGAAAGCCCAGCCCCCGCAGCGCGGCAGCTGCGCAAGCGCCGAGTTCCCCCAGGCCCATCACCCCGACGACGCGATCGCCGGCGAACGGCCGTACCCGCTTCTCCCAGATTCCGGCCTGCTGCAGCCGATGGTAGTGGTCGAGGTCGCAATGATGGCGCAACACGGTCGCCAGCACGTATTCGGTCATCAGCACGCCGAGATTGGGATCGACCATGCGTACCAGCGGCACCCGCCGCGGAAACGCCGGGTCCCCCAGCAGCCCGTCGACGCCGGCGCCGAGCGAGAACACCACCTGCAGGTTCGGATAGCGCGCCAGGTCGCCCGGTCGGGTGCGCCACGCAAAGGCGAGGTCCACTTCGGACGGGTCGCCGACCTCGGGCCAGACGCGAACCTCGAGCGAAGGGTCAAGCTTCAGGAACATCTCGCGCCACGCATTGCCGTTCTCGGTGGGCGCATTGACCAGCAGGACCATCAGTCGACTCCGGCGGATGAGGCGCGCGGCCGCACGCACCGCCGAAGCGTACCGCAGCTCGGTCGGAGCCGCTGCGTGAGTACGGATTACGTCAGTACAGACGCATCGGCGCCCGTACGACGGTCGCGGCCGGCGAGGACGGGTGCCTCAGGGAAGGTGCGGCTCGGCGAGATAGTGCACCGACTGCATCTCGACCAGGCGGCTCACGGTGCGATCGAACTCGCCGCTGCCCTTCTGCGCCTTGTACACGTCATCGAGCGGCACGCGCACGAACAGGCGCTCGACCGTCACTTCCGCCGACAGGATCAGCTTCACCCGGCGATCGTAGAACTCGTCGATCAGCCAGACGAACCGGCGCGCGACATCGCGCTCGCCGGACGTCAGTTCGGGCACGCCGGACACGATCACGGTATGGAAGCGCCGCGCGAGTTCGATGTAGTCCGACTTGCCGCGCGGGCCGTCGCACAGCATGCGGAAGTCGAACCAGGCAGTGCCGCCGGCGACGCGGCGCGCGATGAACACCCGGTCGTCGACCTCGATCGGGACCGTGGTCTCGCCGGGCTCGCCGGACAGCGCCTGGAACTCCGCCTCGAGCCGCGCCTCGACCGCTGCATCGATCGGCGTGTGATAGACACCGCCCGCATGCAGCGCACGCAGCCGATAGTCGACCTCGGACTCGACCTCGATCACTTCAAGGTGCTGCTTGAGCAGTTCGATGGCTGGCAGGAAGCCGCTGCGCTGCAGGCCGTTGCGGTACAGGTCGTCCGGCTTCGCGTTCGAAGTGGTAACCAGCACGACGCCCTCTTCCACCAGCCCTTCGAGCAGGTTGCGCATCAGCATCGCGTCGGTGATGTCGGTCACGTGGAACTCGTCGAGGCAAAGCAGCCGCGCATCCTTCGCGATCAGGCGCGCGACCTCCCGCATCGGGTTCGCCCGGCCCTGCAGGTCGCGCAGGCTGTGGTGGATCTCCTGCATGAACCGGTGGAAATGGATGCGCTTCTTCCTCGCCACCGGCGCCGCCGCGAAGAACGTGTCCATGAGGAAGCTCTTGCCGCGGCCGACCCCGCCAAACAGGTACAGACCGGGTACGCTGCGCCGCCGCGCGAGGCGCCGGATCAGGGAACGCTCGGCGCGTTCCCGCTCGGCAAGCCCGTCGAACACTCGTCCAAACGCAGGAAGGGTCGCTTCCTGTGCGGGATCGAGGGTATAGCCGTGGGCCGCCGCATGCCGACGCATCCAGGCCGCGAGCGCGCTGCCCTCGGCCGGAGGCGGTGCCATCGGTACCGGCTGCACGCCCCCGGCAGCGCCCGAAGACGCCTCGGCTGTCGCGGGCCCGTTCAGAAGTGCAGCGAGCGCTTGTCCACCGCGAGCGCCGCCTCGTGGAGGACTTCGGACAGCGTTGGATGCGCATGCACGATACGGGCAAGATCTTCCGAACTCGCGGAGAACTCCATCGCCACCACCGCCTCCGAGATGAGTTCCGAGGCATGGGCTGCGATGATGTGCACCCCGAGGATGCGGTCGGTCTTTGCATCGGCGATCATCTTCACGAAACCGGTGGTGTCACCCATGCCCATCGCCCGGCCGTTGGCCATGAACGGAATCTGGCCGGTACGGTAGGCCACGCCTTCGGCCTTCAGTTGCTGCTCGGTCTTGCCCACCCATGCGATCTCGGGCGAGGTGTAGATCACCCAGGGCACGGTGTCCAGGTTCACATGGCCCGCCTGCCCGGCGATGATCTCGGCGACCATCACGCCCTCTTCCATCGCCTTGTGCGCGAGCATCGGCCCGCGCACCACGTCGCCGACCGCGTAGACGTCGGGCAGCGTGGTGCGGCAGTGGCCATCGACCTCGATGAAGCCGCGGGCATCGAGCTTGAGGCCGACCGCATCCGCGGCCAGCCCGTCGGTGTTTGGCACTCGGCCGATCGACACGATCAGCTTGTCGCACTCGAGCGTGGTCGCCTTGCCGTCCTGCTCGTAGGCGATCGACACGCCCGCCTTGCCCTTCTTCACCTCGCCGATCCGGCAGCCGAGCTTGATATCCAGGCCCTGCTTCGTGGTGAACACCTTCCAGGCTTCCTTCGACACCGACTCGTCGCAGGCGCCGAGGAAGGTCGGCAATGCCTCGAGGATGGTGACCTCGGCCCCGAGGCGCTTCCACACAGACCCGAGTTCCAGGCCGATCACGCCCGAACCGATGATGCCGAGCTTCTTCGGCACCGACTTGAAATCGAGCGCGCCGACGTTGTCGACGATGGTCTCGCCGTCCACGGGTACGCCGGGCAGCGGCCGCGAGCGCGATCCGGTGGCGACGATCACGTGCTTCGCCTCGACCGCCGTGCCGCCGATGTCGAGCTTCCAGCCTGCGCCACCCGCCGCGACGAACTTGCCGTGACCCGGGATGAAGGTGACCTTGTACTTGCGGAACAGGCCCTTGATGCCGCCGGTGAACTGGTCGACGATCTTGTTCTTGCGGCCGACCATCGTGCCGATGTCGATCTTCGCGTCCGACACCGTGATGCCATGCTGGGCGAAGCCCTCGTGCAGCAGGTGGTAGTTCTCGGACGACTGCAACAGCGCCTTGGACGGGATGCAACCCACGTTCAGGCAGGTACCACCGAGGCGGGGTTCGCCCTTCGGGTCGGCATACGGATTCGATTCCGCGCAGGCGACCGACAGCCCGAGCTGCCCGGCACGGATGGCGGCGACATACCCGGCGGGACCGCCGCCGATCACGACTACGTCGAATTGCTTGGCCATGGTCAGACGTCCAGCAGCAGGCGGGAAGGATCCTCGAGGGCATCCTTCATGGCGACCAGCGAGAGCACCGCCTCGCGGCCGTCGATGATCCGGTGGTCATAGGACATGGCGAGATAGTTCATCGGCCGGATCACGATCTGGCCGTTTTCCACCACCGGGCGATCCTTGGTCGCATGCACCCCGAGGATGGCGCTCTGCGGCGGATTGATGATCGGCGTCGACAGCATCGACCCGAACACGCCCCCGTTGGAGATCGAGAAGGTGCCCCCGGTGAGTTCCTCGAGGGTGAGCTTGCCGTCCTGTGCACGCCTGCCCAGTTCGTTGATCTCCTTCTCGATGTCGGCCATGGTCTTGCGATCGGCATCGCGCACGATCGGCACCACCAGCCCGCGCGGGCTGGACACGGCCACGCCGATGTCGAAGTACCCGTGGTAGACGATGTCGTCGCCATCGATGGACGCATTCACCGCCGGGAACTTCTTCAGCGCGTACACCGCGGCCTTGACGAAGAACGACATGAAGCCCAGGCGCACGCCATGCTCTTTCTCGAACCGGTCGCGATACTTCGCGCGCAGGTCCATCACAGGCTGCATGTTGACTTCATTGAAGGTGGTGAGGATCGCCGCGTTGGCCTGGGATGCGAGCAGCCGCTCGGCCACGCGCTGGCGCAGCCGCGACATCGGGACGCGCTGCTCGGGACGGTTGCCGAGGATGGCGCCGACGCTGACCGGCGCATCGACCTTCGGTAGCGGCGCACGCGCGGCGGGCGCAGCAGGGGCCGCAGTACGGGCCTGGACGGCACCGAGCACGTCTTCCTTGGTCACGCGGCCACCGCGGCCCGAACCGGCGAGCGCATCGGTCGCGACGTTCTGCTCGGCGGCGATCTTCTGGGCCGCCGGCATCACGGCCGCCGACGCCGGCGCGGATGCGGCAGCGGTGGAAGCCGTGGGAGCCGTCGCGGCTGCGGCGACAGCCGAAGGCGCGGCCGCAGCGGACGCACCCGCGCCCGCCGTGGCTTCGGTATCGATCGTGGCGATCACCTCCTGGCTGACCACCGTGCCGCCATCGCCCTTGGCGATGCTCACCAGCACACCGGAATCGGGCGCGGGCAGCTCGAGCACGACCTTGTCGGTCTCGATATCGATCAGGTTCTCGTCGCGCTTGACGAATTCGCCCTGTTTCTTGTGCCATGTGAGCAGCGTCGCTTCGGCGACGGACTCGGACAGCATCGGTACCTTCACTTCCACCAGCATGATCGGTTCACCTTGTCATCGTAATGCGTCCGCGCAGCCCGGCGACGGGCGAACGCGACCGGAGCCTCTCTCGGGCTATTCCTTGGTCTCGCCACCGCCGAGCGTGATCGCCGCGGTGACGAGCTCTTTCTGCTGTATCGCGTGCAGCTTCTTGTAACCGACCGCCGGGGTCGCAGAGGAGACACGGCCGGCGTAGAACAGCTTCTGCCCCTTGCGCATCGGGCGCCGCAGGTAATGCTGTACCCAGTACCACGCGCCCTGGTTGCGGGGCTCTTCCTGGCACCAGACGATCTCTTTCGCGGCCGGGTACTGGTCGATCTGCTCCTTGTACTCGTCATGCGGGAACGGGTACAGCTGCGAGATGCGCACCAGCGCCACATCCTTCACGCCCGCTTCGCGCCGCGCGGCACGCAGGTCGAAGAACACCTTGCCGCTGCAGAACACGACGCGCTTCGCCGTCGCGGGGTCGATGTCCTCGTCCCACTCGCCGTTGACCGGGCGGAACTTGTCGAGGGCGAACTCCTCGAGATGGGACACCGATTCCTTGTGCCGCAGGATGCTCTTCGGGGTAAAGATGATCAGCGGCTTGCGGTACGGACGGATCATCTGCCGGCGCAGCAGGTAGAACATCTGCACCGGCGTGGCCGGATAGCACACCTGCATGTTGTAGTCGGCGCACAACTGCAGGAAGCGCTCTATGCGGCCCGACGAGTGCTCTGGGCCCGCGCCTTCGTAGCCGTGCGGCAGCATCATCACCAGGCCCGACATACGGCCCCACTTGACCTCGCCCGACGCGATGAACTGGTCGATCACGACCTGTGCGCCGTTGACGAAATCGCCGTACTGCGCCTCCCAGATCACCAGTTCGTTCGGTTCGGTCGACGAATAGCCGTACTCGAAGCCGAGCACCGCCTCTTCAGAGAGCAGCGAATCGATCACCGTGAAGTCGGGCTGCCCGGCAAACAGGTTCTGCAGCGGGATATAGGTGCCGGAATCCCAGCGCTCGCGGTTCTGGTCGTGCAGCACCGCATGGCGATGGAAGAACGTGCCTCGCCCGGCATCCTGTCCGGACATGCGGATCGCGAAACCGTCCTTGAGCAGCGACGCATAGGCCAGCGTCTCCGCCATACCCCAGTCGAGCGGGATGCTGCCCTCGGCCATCAGCCGCCGGTCGTCCATGATCTTCTGCACGCGCGGATGCAGCTTGAAGTCGTCCGGAACCTTCGACACCAGCCGCCCCAGTTCCTTCAGCGTCTCGAGCGGGATCTGGGTATTGTCGTTCTCGTTCCACTTCGTGCCCTTGAACTGCTCCCAGTTCGGCGCATAGGGCGGCTTGAAGTTGGCAAGTACCGTCTTGTTCGTGTGGTAGCCACCGTCCATCGCGGTACGGTAGGTGCTGATCAGCTCGCTCGCGACGCTGTCGGTGACCACGCCCTCGGCGGCGAGCTTGTCGGCGTAGAGCTTGCGCGCGCCCGCTTTCTTGCCGATCACCTTGTACATCAGCGGCTGGGTGACCATCGGCTCGTCCTGCTCGTTGTGGCCGGGCCTGCGGTAGCAGACCATGTCGACCACGACGTCCTTGCGGAACTCCATGCGGAAATCGAGCGCTGCCTCGATCACCAGTGCGACCGCCTCCGGGTCGTCGGCGTTCACGTGGAAGATCGGCGCCTCGATCATCTTCGACACATCGCTGCAGTACAGCGAGGAGCGCGAATCGCGCGGATCGGAGATGGTGAAGCCGATCTGGTTGTTGATGATCAGGTGCATCGTGCCGCCGGTGCCGAAACCGCGCGTCTGCGAAAGGTTCAGCGTCTCCATCACCACGCCCTGCCCCGCGTACGAAGCATCGCCGTGGATCAGGACCGGCATCACCTCGCGGCCCAGCTTGTCGCCCCGGCGGTGCTGGCGTGCGCGTACCGAGCCGGTCACCACCGGATTGACGATCTCGAGGTGCGACGGATTGAACGCGAGCGCCAGGTGCATCGGGCCACCCGGGGTCGTGATGTCGCTGGAGAAACCGTCATGGTAGATGACGTCGCCGTACAGGATGGCTTCGTCCATCTTGCCTTCGAACTCGGCGAACAGGTCCTTCGGCATCTTGCCCAGGGTGTTCACCAGGACGTTCAGGCGTCCGCGGTGCGCCATGCCGATCACGGACTCCTTGACGCCCTGCGCACCGGCGCGCTGCAGCAGGATGTCGAGCATCGGGATCAGCGTCTCGCCGCCTTCCAGCGAGAAGCG
>CAIQON010000255.1 GCA_903873475.1 uncultured bacterium | reverse complement strand
TGCAAGCTGAGGCTATAGCCAACGTCGTCACCACTGCCGAC
Organism: uncultured bacterium; assembly: GCA_903873475.1. GTDB lineage: Bacteria > Pseudomonadota > Gammaproteobacteria > Burkholderiales > CAIKXV01 > CAIKXV01. The sequence continues at coordinate 26,875 of CAIQON010000255.1, read as the reverse complement.
CGGCACGATGAGCTTGCCGTCGCCATCGAAGGAGGTGTCCAGCGACCCGTCGCCATTCAGACGGATCAGGCTGAAGTCATTGTCGCCGCCATTGATGGAGTAGCCCGCGACCAGGATCTTTCCGTCGGGCTGCAGGCTGAGGCTATAGCCGTAGTCGCTGAAGCTACCGACCGGCACGAGGAGCTTGCCGCTCCCGGCCACCGGCGCGAAGGTCGGGGCATCGTTGACCGGCGTGACCGTGATCGATGCCGTGTCGGTCGCCGTGCTGAAGGCAGTCGTGCCGCCGGTGGCAGTGATCACCACGTACTGCCCTTCGCTGCCAGCGGTCTGGTCCCAGGCGCGGAAGGTGACGGCGCTGGCGAGCGCGCCGTTCAGATCGCCGAACGGGAGCAGGCGCAGCTGGGCGGTGGGCCCGAGCAGCAGCGCAAGTTCGTTGGTCTGGCTGTTGATCTTCTCCGCGTCGATGGTCAGCCAGTTCGTGCCGCCGTTCAGGCTGTATTGCCAGCTGCCCAGGCTGGTATCGAGCGCGGTGATGGCGATGGCTTCGGCGCCGCCCACGATCTCGGCGACAGTCACGCCGCCCGGGTTGCTGGCGCCTTCAGGCACGCTGCCCAGCGTAGGATCCAGGCTTTCCGGGGGTGGCGGGACATCGAGCACCGCGCCATCGAGCCAGCCCAGCCAGCCTGGCGCCTGCAGCACGGCCGCCTCGATGGCGCCTGCAGACTGTTCCAGCTGCCAGTCACCCCCGAAGACCTGGGCACCGGTCGGATCATCGCTGGCTGCGATATCGGCGCGGGTGAGCCGGGCCAGCATCGACACCGCAGCGCGGCCGGCGTCGCCGGCCCCGAAGTCACAGCCGTACACCAGCAGGTCGCCACCGGGCGCCAGGTGCGTGCCGATATCGCGCAGCAGCGTATCGCGCGTGGTGTCCGCCAAGGAGAGGTCGACCCGATCGGAACCCAGATGCAGCACGCCACTGGTGCCGTGGGCGAGCAGATGCAGGGCGTCGACCGGCTCACGACCGTCGAGCCACTGTGCAATCTGCTCAAGCCCGGATCGATCAGCCGCGAGGCGAATCACCTCGAGCCCTGCGCTGGAAGCCGCCTCCGCGAGCAGGTCGCCACCAGCCACGGCGGCGTCGATGAAAGCCGCTTGCCGATACGTGACCAGCGGCGCGGCTTCCGCCATGCCGTCATCGGCCGCGATGGCTGCGACGCGGGCGTACGCGGGCGCCTCGAAGGCGCCACCGCCCAGGGCTGCGGCATCGACCGGCTCATCGAGCAGCCGCACTTCCGCGTACTCTGCCGAAGCCCCGGGCACGAAGGGTGTGGCGATATCGGCCGAGTGCAGGACGCGCGGCTCCAGCCACTCGAGCTGCGGCTGCACTCGTTCGACAACCAGGCGCCTGCTCATGTCCCGGGGCCGATCTCGAGCGCCCGGGCGCGCTCGCGCTCGCGCTCGAGCAGCGCTTGCCGTGCCGCGCGGGCGCGGTACTCGGCACGGCGCTGTGCGATCGCCAGCAGCAGATCGGCCACGCGGCCATGCGAGACCAGCGACCAGGCGAAGGCAGGCTGGAACAGACGCAGGGGCCAGCTCTGCGCGAACAGGGCCTGGGTGATGCTGACCCAGCGCTCGCAACTGCCGGGATCGCCCTGGCGGCCCGCACGCCCGGCCAGCTGCCGATCGATACGCCGCGCGCGGTTGTGCTGGCACGCGATCACATGCAGTCCGCCGCGCAGGGCCACGTCGGGATCGATCAGGATGTCGGTACCGCGGCCAGCGATGTTCGTGGTGACGGTGACCATGCCCGCAGCGCCTGCCCGGGCGACCTGTTCGGACTCCGATTGGTCCTGCCGGGCATGCAGCAACTGGTGGACGATACCTTGCCGCAACAGCCGGGCAGACAGTGCGTCCGCATCAGCAACGCTATCCATGGCGACCAGCACCGGGCGCCCCGATTCGCGCAGCGCCGATACGCGCTGTACGACCGCCTCGATCTGCGCTGCGCCGTCCGGAAACAGCCGGGTCGGCCAACGCTGCAAGCGCAGCGGCCGCCGGCGCTGCAGATGCGTTACCTGCAACCCGTAGACTGCGGCCAGTTCGCGCCGTTCCTCGCGCAGCGTGCCGCTGGTTCCACACAGGTGCAGGTAACGCGGGAAGAAACGCTGGAAGGTGATCTGCGCGACCGTACGCAGGCTCGGCGGGTGGGCACAGCCTTCCTTCAGGCAGACGAACGCATGCAGCTCGCGCGACCACACGCGGCCGGGCGCCGCCCGTCCTGTCGCCTCGTCGATGATCTGCACGGCATCGCCGCGCACCAGGTAATCGCGGTCACGCCGGTAGAGATGGAGGGCGGCGAGCGCGGTTTCCACATACTCGGCCTGGTGGCGTGGCGTGCGAAAACGCGCGCATGCCGAGGCATCGCTGCGCAGGTGCAGCAGGCCCGCATCGGTGAGCGCCGCACGGCGATGCGCGGTGTCGAGCGCGTAGTGCAGCCCGGACACCAGCGCTCTGGCCTGCGTGCAGGCGATGGCGAGCACTTCGTGCGACTCGGGCACGGCCTCGGGACGCGACAGCACCAGCGGCATCAGTGCTTCATCGAGCAGAACGCTGTCGGCTTCATCGACGATGGCCATCCAGAGGCCCCGCAGCAGCGTCCTGCGGGCGCGCCCCTCGCTGCCCAGTTGCGCGATGCGGGCGAGCAGCGGAGTCTGCGCGCGCGGTGCGATAACCTGGTCGCGAAGGTAGTCGAACACCAGTTCGCGCGCGGGGCAATAGGTGATGCTGCGCGAATAGGCGTCGCGGCGCCCGTCGCGATCGGTGCCCGCGACCACGTATCCGCAGGTCAGACCGAGGCTTTCGTATAACGGTGACAGCCACGCGCAGTCGCGTGCGGCCAGGTAATCATTGGCGGTGACCACATGTACGGGCCGACCGGCCAGTGCACCACAGGCAGCCGCCAGTCCGACAGCGAGCGTCTTGCCTTCGCCGGTAGCCATCTCGACCAGTTCCCCGCGCAGCAGTGCGCGGGCCGCCTGCATCTGCGACGGATACGGGACCAGGCCGAGACTGTTTCGGCAGGCCTCCACCACGTGCGAAAGGGCAGCCTCGCAGGCTGACGTTCCCTGCGGATCGCTCGACAGGCGCGCCCGCAGTTGCTCCAGGGACAGCGGCCCTGGATAGGGCGTCGTCGGATGAACAAACTTCGCAACCTGTGAAAGCCAACGCCGACCCCGCCGGGCAAGACGCAGCAGGCCACCAGCCGGCGGCTGCAGCCGCTCCGGGTAATCGCCCATCAGCAGTGAGGAGACCGGGGTCGCGCTCATCGACCGTAAACCGTCCGTTTGCCATGCGCTGGATGGCCCGATACCGCCGACGCCCGCTGCGCTCGGGTGTGAGTCTACGCGCATCGGATCAAGCCGCAGCATCGAAGCGCCTGAGAAAGACCTGTCGCACCGAGCGCCACGCGCGTTCGAGCAGGGTGGCCGAACCGTGGTCGAAGCGCACCCACGCGCGCCCGTCGACCCGCGCGCCCTGTACCGAGTCGATCTGTACATCGACGTGCACATAGCGATCGCGGGCGCGCACCCCGCGCCTGTCGCCCGGATCGGTTTCCAACCCGCCATCACCCAGGCGACCTAGTGCATCGCCAGGCAGTTCGGTGACCGCGGCAGGGGCATCGCGGACGACCCGGGCGGCGAGGGCATCGGCGCTGCGCTCTGCCAGCCGTGCCTGTACGCCATGCAGCCGCTCGCGCAGCAGCCCGGCCTGCGACTCGGGTACCGCCGCCCGCACCCGCAGTGCCGTGCCGTCGAAGACATGCCCGACCGGCCGGCCGCGCTCGAGCCAGGCGCCCGGCAGATCGCCGGCCAGCGGCAGCGACAGCTGGCCGTTCACCGCCGCGCGCAGCACCAGCTTCGCGACGCGCGACTCCAGTTCGGCCACCTCGGCACGAGCTCGGGCCAGGGCGTCCTCACCGTCGGTCGAGCGCAGCGCGTCACGGCCGAGTTGGCCGAAGCGTTCGGCTTCGATATCGCTCACCTTCGCCACCGCGCGGGCCAGGCGTGCGCGCAGCACCGGGTCATCCAGGGTGAGCACGAGGTCACCGGCCACTACCCGTGCGCCGTCGCTCGCATGTACGGCAATCACCAGCCCCTCGACCTGCGGACGCAGAACGCCCGGCTCGGAGACCTGCACGACACCTTGCACCATGCTGTGAAAGGGCAGGGGCAGCGCTACCGCCAATGCCGTGCATGCACCCAGGGCAAGCAGGCCGCGTGTGCGCATCGGCGCGTGGGCAGGCGTACCGCGGGTGGACCCGAGCAGATCGTGGGCGAACTTCACGAAGGGCCAGACCACGAGGACGGCAAGTACATAGCCGGCGATCAGCAGCCCGAGCACACTGGAAATGCCGCCGGCCCAGAGCGCAACGCCAGCCCCCAGGGCGGCGCGGCAGACGAACGCGAGCGGCGCATACGCCTCGAGCCAGACAGACTCGCCACGGGCCATCGGTGGCGGCGAGGACGCCGATGCCTCGACGCCGGCCCACCGGCGCCCTCGCTGCTGCCAAAGCCGCTGGCTGCGAGTGGCCAGTTGCGGCAGGTCGAGGGCATCGCACAGCAGGTGGTAGCCATCGAAGCGCAGCAGCGGGTTCGCATTGAACAGGACCGTTCCGACGCCTGCGACCATGAGCGCGGCCAGGGCGAGGTCGCGCGTCGCACCGGGACCTGCCTCGGCCCAGACGAGCAGTGCGATCGCGGCGACGGCGAGATCCGAGGCAATGCCGGCGCCTGCAATCACCAACCGCTCGCCGCGCCGTCCGAGACTGGCAGAAGCGGATGCGTCCACGTAGGGCGATGGGATGAGTACCAGCAGGGTGACGCCGGCCTCGGGTACCTCGACGTCGAAGCGCCGGGCGGCCAGGCCATGTGCGAATTCGTGCAGGACCTTGATCGGCATGTAGACCAGCCAGATCAGGAACAGCATCCACGGCGTGGCCAGCCGCTCGCCACTGTGCGCGAGCAGTTGCGGCCAGAGCGGCACCAGCACCGCGAGCGCCAGCGCCAGCAACCCGGCCCAGAGCAGCAGGCCCGCGCGGCTGAACAGCGCACGCCCGAGCGGGGCCAGGCGATCGAGGATCGGCCCGGGGCAGCCCAGCGGCACGCGCAGCGCGAGGGGATTGAACCGCTCGCGACGGCGGCGGGCGCCGCGCTGTCCGCGCCGCCATGCCCGCGAGGCGAAGTCGGGCAGCACGTCCATGGTGACAAGTCCTTCGGCGGTGAGCTGTCCGATCACCTGCACGACTTCGTCCTGCGTCGGCGCGTCCGGGTGCACCACGAGTTCCGCCCAGATCTGCTCGACGGTGCGCTCGCCGTCGAGCCGCCCGGCCAGCGCCCAGGCCTGCGGGTTGAGCCGGCATCGGCGACCGGACATCGGATCGGTCAGCACGTGCCATGGGATGCCGCGGGCCAGTTGCCGGGTCACCTGCACGCCGGCACGCAGGCGGGGCCGCCGATCGGCGACACGATACCAGAGCGGACTGAACAGGCTTGCGCTCAAGACAGCCACGCACCCACAGACCATAGCTGCAGGCGCATCCAGTCGAACAGGCGCCGACCCAGTGCCAGCACCAGCGGGCTGCGTCCGCCCTCGAAGCGCACCTGTCCCAGGAGGCCGGGCCTGAGTGCGTCGAACTCGCTGGCCGGCAATGTCTCGGTCTCGTAGAAAGTACGTCCGTCGCGGCTGACTGCGGCAGGAAAGATGCGCTTCACGGTGACGTCGATGCGCCGGTCGGGCAGCGCCGCCAGGACCACGATGCCACCCGCGCCTTCCTGTACGCGCTCGATGTCGTATTCGTCGATTTCGGCAATGATGCGGTGCCGTCCCCGGGGCGATACCGTCAGCAGCACCTCACCGCGACGCACGGGCGCGCCGAGCGACTGCGTGAGATCGCCGCTGATCAGCAGCCCGTCGAACGGGGCTGTCAGCTGGCTGCGTGCGATCTGCGTCCGCACACGCTCGAGTTCTGCGAGCGCCTCGGATGCCCGGGCCATGGCCGCCGCATACTGGGACCGCTCGCCGCGTGCGAGGGCGTTACGGTAAGCGTTGTCATGCTGTGCGAGTGTCGCGGCCCATCGGTCGCGCTCGAGTTCCAGGTCATCGCGGGCAAGCTCGGCCAGGACCTGGCCGCTGCGCACCAGGTCTCCCGGACGCGCGTGCACAGCTCCGATGTAGCCATCGACCGGGGAGACGAGCGTGCGCTGCACCTCACCCTCCACGCGCACTGGCGCACCGACCCGGTCGGCGACCGGTATCATCGATCCGAGCACGCAAAGCACCACGAGGGTCCATGCAAGGCGCCGGCGCTGGCGATGGTCGGGCGACTGACGCGCCGACCTGAGACGCCACCGTGCAAGGCCAGTCGCCTCGGCGATCTGGCGCAGCGCGAGCAGGGGACCGAGAGGCGCGAGGAGATCGGACGCATGGCGCATCGACTCGGGCGGTATTGCCGCGAGCGGATGCTCGAACGTGATGGCGCCGATGGCGCGCTGGCCATCGACGAGCGGGATCGTGGTCAGGCGGGATTGCGTCAATCGCGAGTATTGCGCATGCAGCGCGGTAATCCTTGGCAGGTCGCCGGACTCCGGAGGCCAACGGATGACCGCTGCCTGATCGATGGCCTCGTCCATCGCGTATTCGAGCGCCCGTGCCTGGGCAGCGCCCTCCAGCCGCTCGGCTTCAGCGGATCCGGCGAGCAGCCTCGCCGCGCCGCGATCCCGAAGCGCGACAGACACTCGTTCGGCGCCGAAGGCCTGCGCGAGTTCATGGGCCACCGCGTCTGCTGCAGTGGCAAGGTCGGGATGGGCGTGCACCACGGCCTGCAGATGCAGCGCGAATTGCGGCAGTCCACCGGGGCTGTCGAACGTCGGGACGACTGCCCCGGGCGCGCGAGAAGCCGCCACCGCAGAGGCATCGGGAGACTGTCCGGCCTCCCCCGATGGATCGGCCGGTGGCGTGGCGAACGGGGTCATGACGGATATCCGTGGAATGGCGACGTCGGTACGCGTGCACTGAGGCGCGCCAGAGTTCCGACCGGCGCCCTGTCGGGCCTCATGAAACGCGCAGAGCAACCCCTAGTGGGATATCTATCGGCATGTCCGCTCGATTCTTGAGCGGCGGCTTGCGCGCCGCTCGCCATGCGCTGGACCGCTGACATGAAAGATGGCGAATCGGTATAGTGCATCAATCATCAGGATTGTGACAGCGTGCGAATCGGATCATCTGAAAAGACAGGCAAGTGAGCGATGCAGTCACTCATTCGGTACAGCGTAACGTTTCTCGGAATCGCGTTTGTCTCAGCCATGGCGCACGCGCAGGCCGAGTACGAGTGCGTGATCCAGCCGCGACAGATACTGGAAATCCGCAGTCCGGTCGACGGGCTGATCCAGCGCGTGCATGTCGATCGGGGCCAGACGGTGCGCCGCGGGCAGTTGCTTGCAACCCTGGATGACTCGGTCGAGCGGGTTGCCGCGGAGGGTGCCCGCCACCGCGCCGGCATGCTCGGTGCGGTTCAGGCCGGCGAATCCCGGGTCACGGCGACCTCGCGCAAGCTCGAGCGCGTGCAGGAACTGATCGCCAGCAAGTTCCTGTCGGCCCAGGCCCTCGACGATGCACAGAACGAAAAACGCCTTGCCGAAGCCGAACTGGTCGAAGCGCGCGATGCTCGTCGCCTGGCCGAAATCGAGTTCAACCGGCAAAGCGCGATCATACAGCTGAAGTCCGTCCGCAGCCCGGTCAACGGCGTCGTGATAGAGCGGTTGCTCAACACCGGTGAACTGTCCGAGGCAGGCGTAGGGCGACGGCCCATCCTCAAACTGGCCGAGATCGACGTGCTGCACGTGGAGGTACTGCTTCCGGCCGAGGCCTGGAGCCAGGTCAAGGTCGGGCTCGCCGGGGAGGTACAACCCGCGATCGGTGGCGGTACGCACCGTGCGCGGGTCGCCGTGGTCGACCGTATCCTCGATGCCGGCAGCGGGACATTCGGTGTTCGGCTCGAACTGCCCAATCCGGGCCACGCGATACCGGCCGGCACGCGATGCAGGCTGCGCCTGGAAGGGGTGGATGTGCCAGCCCGGCGCAGCGCAGCGCCCTCGACTGCGAGACCCTGATACGGTCCACGGGTAGCCCGCCGGATGAATGGAAGTGAATATCCGGCACAGTGAATCCGCATTACGTTAAACAGAAGTGCCGTAGACAATAGCGACGATGCGCCGCCTGAACGCCCGCGCAGCGGCATGGCGACACAGCGAGACGCTACTCCGCCTTGATCCCCACCTCGGCCACCAGCCGCTTCCACTTCGCGACCTCGGCGACGATGTGCGCACGGAACTGCTCCGGCGAACTACCGATGACGTCAAAACCCTGACCCTGTGCCTTCTCGACGAAGTCCTGTGACTTCACCACCGAAAGGACCTCCCTGTGCATGCGTGCGAGCAGTGCGGGCGTGGCCTTTGGTGGCAGCAGCACGCCATACCACTGGTCGGTGTTGAATCCCTTCAAACCGGACTCGTGCACGGTCGGCAGGTCAGGCACCTGCGACGCGCGACGCAGGCCGGTCACCGCCAGCATCCGCAGCCGCCCGGTCTTGCCGTGCTGCAGCGCCGCCGGCAGTGCCGCGAAGATCAGGTCGACATGGCCGCCGAGCACGTCATTGAGCGCCGGCCCGTTGCCCTTGTACGGGACATGCACGAAGTTCGTGCCCGACAGGCTGTTGAACATCTCGCCCGACATGTGCGGGGCGCTGCCGATGCCCGCCGAGGCATAGCGCAGCGGCTCCTTGCGGCCTTTGGCGAAGACGATCAGTTCCTGCACCGACTTCGCCGGAATCGACGGATGGATCACCAGCACGTTCGGTGCAGATGCGATCAGCGAGACCTGGGTGAAATCGGCGGCCGGATCATAAGGCAGCTTCGACAGCGCCGGGTTGATGCCGTGCGAGGCCGTATAGCCGAGCAGCAGCGTGTAGCCGTCGGGTGCCGCCCGCGCCACCGTCAGTGCGCCGATGCTGCCGCCGGCGCCGCTCCGGTTGTCGACCAGCACCGCCTGGCCGAGGTTCTCCGCCATCTTCTGCGCCAGCATCCGGCCGAGATAGTCGGTACCGCCGCCGGGCGCGACCGGGATCACCAGCCGCAACGGCTTGGCTGGCCAGTCCGTCTGGGCGAGTACGCAGGTGCACAGGAACAGGGCCGGCAACACCGGCAGGTATCGTGAATCCATGGTCTCTCCTCGGGCAGGCTGCGGCGCCTCTGCGCGCCCTCCCGCCTCGCGCGCTTGAATCGAATCAGTCGAAGTGGCGCGACGACACGTATACCGTGCCGTCCATGATCCGGCGTGCAGTGCGCATCACCGCCGAGCGCACCAGACGAAACGCCTTGCCGTCGAACTCGACCTTGGCATCCATCTCCAGGATGCCGGTGGGATGCCCGATGCGCAACCGTCCGCCCTGCACGCAATCGGCCCGCGCGATCTCGTTCACGAGGGTGCCCGGGATGCCGGCTGCGGCACCCGTGCACACCGCAGCCGTGCCTGCATAGGCCTGGTGCGGCGTGCCCATGCTCATGCCGCGGCCGAGCAGGTCCATGGCTTCTGCGTGCACCAGGCGTCCGTTCGAGTCATGGTAGTCGACCGGGGGATCGACGATGTAGAGCTTGGGGATCGTCGGCGTGACAGCATCGGCGTTGGCCGCGCTGTCGACCATCTCGAGACGCTCCGCGACCGCGCCGCGCACCGCCTCGATACGCTCCAGCAGCGACGCATCCATCCGGTGTGCAGGCAACTGGGCGCCAGTGAGGCCGAACACCGACGGGCGTACGAAGGCAGTGACGTTGCCAGCATCGACGATCGATACCTCGACGGTGCCGATCGCGGTTTCGATCGTCTCGCGCGGCCGGCCGGTCGGCAGCAGTCCGCGCCCGAGGGTGCCGCCGACATCCGCCCAGTCGAGGATGATCGGTGCGCCGCTACCCGGTACGCCGGCTACCACCGCATCGCCCACCACCTGGCAGACCCCGCCCTTCAGCACCGGGACTTCCGCCACCAGCAGCGCACGCGAATTGGTCAGGTGGATACGCACCTTCGTGATGCCTTCCACCGCATCGACGAAGCCCTCCTCGATCGCGAAGGGCCCGATACCCGCCGAAATGTTCCCGCAGTTGCCGCGGAAGTCGACGCGCGCCTCGTTCACGCGCACCTGGCCGAACGTGTAGTCGACGTCGGCATCGGGACGGCTCGGCGGGCCGATGATCGCCACCTTGCTGGTGAGCGAGGTGGCGCCGCCCAGGCCGTCGATCTGCCGGAAGTCGGGGCTGCCGTAGATCGCGAGGATCAGCTTCTCGCGCAGGGCCGGGTCCTTCGGCAGGTCTTCCTCGCGCAGGAAGGCGCCGCGGCTGGTGCCTGCGCGCATGAACACGCAGCGCATGCCGTACTGGTCGCCGCGCCGGCGCGCGCCGGGCCAGGGCAAGGAAGCCTCGGCCCGGCTCTGGATATCGATGTTCAGTTCCATGGAACCTCCGCTCAGAACGCGAACCGGTACATGCCGCCGTCGACCGGGATCACCGTGCCAGTGATGTAGGACGCCAGCGGCGAGGACAGGAACAGCACCAGGTTCGCCAGTTCCTCGGGGTCGCCGAAGCGGCCCATCGGGATTTCCTCCTTCGCGAATGCCAGTTCGTCGGCCAGCGTCGGATAGCGCTTCTGGATCTGTTCGCTGCGGATGCGCCCGGGCTGGATGCAGTTGAGCGTGACGTTGTCTTTCGCGACTTCGCGCGACAGTCCCTTGGACCACGCATGCACCGCTGCCTTGGCCGAGAACGCCGCATTAACCGCACGCGGTTCCGACGTTCCGGTCAGGGACACGATGCGCCCCCACTTGCGCTCGCGCATCTGCGGCAGCAGTGCATGGGTCAGCTCGCGGATGCGGAAGAAGTTGAGCAGCATCGCCTCGTCCCAGGACTCGCGGCTGCCCTCGACGGCCAGCGGGCGGCTGCCGCCAGCCGAGTTCGTGAGGATGTCGACATGCCCCAGCCTGGCCAGCGCCTCGGCTGCCAGTTTCTCGGCTGCATCCTGCGGGTAGAGGTCGGCGACGATGATCACCGGTTCGCAGCCGCCGGCGGCGATGATCTCGGCTGACAGTTCCTCCAGCAATTCGCGCCGGCGCGCGACGATGCCGGTGCGCACGCCCTGCATGGCGAAGGCCTTCGCCGTGGCGCGGCCAATGCCGCGGCTCGCGCCGGTGACCAGTGCGGTATGGCCGGTGTATCCGAAATCCATGAAGCTCCCCTGAACGTGGCCGCGTGACTGCGCGGTTTCCCTTTCCGAGAGCGTAGCGCAATCGGCGTGCCGCAATGCCGTGAAAGCAGGCCCCGTGCCTCCAGCCAGCCTGGGCCCGGCGTGCCAACGCAGCTATCCTGATGACTGACTGCGGCTTGGCCCGTACCGATACCTTCCCTGCCGGTGTTCGCCCGACCGGCAAGAGGCCGCCAGGCTCAAGGTGAGCCGAGCGTTCCTTCGATGAAGGCGCTCAGGATCGCATCGAACGCCGCAGGCTGTTCGATGTAGCACGCATGCCCGGCGCCAGCGATCACATGCACCGGGCTCTCGGGCCGCACGGACACCACCTCAAGGATGGATGCTGGCGCAGTCACCACGTCGTGTTCGCCGTACACCACCTGGACCGGCATCGCAGGCGGCAGCGTGGCCAGGTCGGCCCGGGTATCGGATACCGTCAGGAGCTTCACCGCCTGCGTGAAGCCCTCCGGGCGAAGCAGCGACATGGTGTCGATCACGGCCTGCCGCTGTCCTGCGGTGGCCTGGTCGCTGAGCAGCCTCGGCCCGCGCTTGTTCGCCATGCCGGCCACGCCGAGTGCGGCGAGGTCGGACAGGCGAGCCTCGCGCAGGCGGATCCGTTCCGCCTCCGGCAGGCGCGCATGGCCGGCGGACATGCTGGCCAGGGTCAGCCCGAGGAGGCGCTCGGGATGCCGGCGCGCGAAACGCGCCGCCTGGATGGCGCCGAGCGAATGACCGACCAGGTGCATGCGGTCGACGCCCAGCGCGTCGACCAGCTTCAGCAGCGCATCGCTGTAGTCGTCGGGACCGGGAGCATCCATCGGCAGCGCGGTCGAACCGCCATAGCCGGGACCGTCCCAGGCGATCACCCGGCAGCATGCCGACAGCGTGTCGAGCTGCCGCACCCAGGAGCGTGCGCCAGAGCCCACCCCGTGCAGCAGCACAAGCGGCACGCCGTTGCCCTGCTCCATGTACGTGAACCTCGATCCGCAGGCATCGATGATGCGCAGGTCCATGGTCATGCCGCCTGGAACGCGACGTTCTCGCGCTCGGGGGTACCGGTGTTGCGCTTCATGCGCGCGCGCCGCGGTACCACTGCGCATAGTCCCGCAGCAGCCGTTCCATCGGATACTGCGGAAAATACCCGAGGTACCTTGCGGCACGCGAGATTTCCGCCGGCTTCCAGTCGCCACCGCTCCAGGTCGATCCTTCCGGCTGCGCCTCGATCCTCGTGCGTGTTCCGGGAATGGCCGCTTCGAGCGCCGCCGCCAGTTCCTGTGGCCGGTAGATGCGCCCCATCGTGATGTTGAAGACGCCGCTGCCGAGGTCGGGCGCGTCGATCGCCTGTACCGTCGCCAGCGCGGCATCCTTCGAATACACCCATTCCATCGCAGTACCCGGGATCACCGCCTCGCGGCCGTCGACCGCGGCCTCGACCATCGCACGGAAGATGCCGCTCGGGCCGCCACCGCCAGGACCGCTCCAGGGTCCGGCGACCGGGCAGTAGCGCAGGGCCGCGAACGCGATGCCGAAGCTGCGTGCGTAGTTCAGGCCGATGCTCTCGACCGCCTGCTTGGTTGCCGCATAGAACGTGTGCGGCCGCGGCACCGCCTCCTCCCGCGACAGGTCGCCGCCATCCTCGCCGCCGCTCTGGTACCGGTTGAGCACGCTGGAACTCGACGCCACCACCCGGCCGATGCCATGGATGCGCGCGGCCTCCATCACGTTGGCGAGCCCCATGATGTTCAGCTCGATCGCAGCGTACGGATTGCGCTGCGCACCGAGCGTCAGCAGCGGGTTGGCAGCGGTGTGCACGATCGCGTCTACCCTTGCACGCGCCAGCGCGGCGCTGATCGACAGCGGGCGCAGCACGTCGCCCTCGAACAGGTCGATCGAGGACGGATCCAGGAGGGTCGCCAGCACCTCGCGCTGCGGACGGGCATCCATCACCAGCGGCCGTTCGCCGCGCTCGGCGAGGATCCTCGCGACCTGTGCGCCGACCAGCCCGGCGCCGATGATCAGTGTGGTCATGCCTTGTCCTCCATGCTGCCCAGTATAATCCGCGGCCATGCGAGCACTGCCGGAGACAACGGCAAGGCCGGGTACGCCAGCGCGGCCCTGGACGGTGCCGCACCAACCCGGGGGAATCGATGTCCACATGCAACCGCTCAGACCGTCTGGTGGCGTGGCTCATGTTGCTGCCGGCGCTCGCAGCCACGGCGGCCTTCGCCCAGGATTACCCGTCGCGCCCGATCCGCTACCTGGTGCCCTTCGGTGCCGGCAGCATCGGTGACATCACCGCACGCACCGTCGGCCAGAAGATGTCCGAATCGATGGGCCAGCCGATCATCATCGACAACCGCCCCAGTGCCGGCCTGATCGTCGCGTCGGTGGCCGCCGCCAAGGCCGACCCGGATGGCCATACGGTGCTGCATACCGGCAATGGCGCGGCACTGACCGTGTCGATGTTCAACAGCCTGCCTTACGACATCGTGAAGGACTATGCGCACATCTCGACGCTGGGCTTCTTCGACATGGCCGTGCTCGGCGCCACCGACACGCGTTTTTCGTCGCTCGCCGATGCGCTCGCGCATGTGCGAGCCAATCCCGGCAAGCTCGACATCGGCACGCTGAACATCGGCAGCACGCAGTATCTGGCGGTCGAACTGTTCAAGACGATGGCCGGAATCCGTGCGCAGACGGTGCCCTACAAGACCTCGCCCGCCGCGCTGGCCGCGCTGCGCGGTGGCGAAGTACAGCTGATGTTCGAAAGCGTCGGCGCGGTGATCGGGCAGGTGCGCTCGAACACCGTGAAGGCGCTGGCGGTCACGTCGAACCGGCGCTCACCGCTGCTGCCTGGCGTGCCGACCGTCGCCGAAAGCGGCGTCGCCGGCTATCACGCAGCGTCATGGGCATCGCTGGTCGCGCCAGCTCGTACGCCGGTGGCGATCGTCGATCGGTTGAACCGCGAGGTCACGGCCGCACTGGCCTCGCCCGAGGTGGTGAAACGCCTGCTGGATGTCGGCGTCGAGGCGCGTGGCAGCACGCCCCGGCAGGCCCATGACCTGATGGTCTCCGAGATCGGGAAGTGGCGCGAGGTGATCGAACGCGCCGGTATCCCGAAGCAGTAGGGCCCTAAGCCTTCGGTGGTATCAGCGGCAGCAGCAGGTAGGACTGCCGGTCGCCGCCGGAGTAGATCGTGTTCTCGGCGCCGAGGTTGTAGTCGGCGTGGTAGTGGCCGTAGAAGTTGCTGCCGATGCCGTCGCGCGGCTGGATGTCGACGCGGATGCGATGTCCCTTCTGGAACACCATGCAGGTGGCCCAGACCTCGACCTGGCATTCGACCGGCACGCCGGGCTCGAGCCACTGCCGCTCGTCATGGGCGTGGTACGGCCGGTACGGCAGCGACTTCTTGGGGTCGAGCTTGCGGTGCGAGGCACGCAGGCAGCCCTTGGTCAGCGGCACCGCCTGGCCCTGCTGGCCGACCTCCCAGACATCATCCCCATCGGGCCCGATGTTGCGCAGCGTGACCACGATGTCCGCATCCTCGGAGGTGCTGGAGATCCACAGGTTGAGCACGATCGGCCCGGTGACCTCGGTGTCTTCCTGCATCGGCGGGGTCCAGAACGAGGTACCCAGCTTGTCCTTGCTCGCCAGCATCAGCGCGGTCGATGACGAGGAGACGCCGGCCTTGGTCGAGCCGCTCGCGCCGTAGGTCACGCTGCGTTCCTGCGCGGGCGGCGTGGTGTTCAGGATGCCGTCGACCTCGCCACCGGCCTCGTCTATGTCGAGGTGGAAGCGCGTCCACTGGGTGCGCGCGATCGGCCATTCGTCCTCGAAGCGGAAAGCGTAGGGCTCGGCGGCGCCGCCGGTGCGGATCTGCAGCTTGACCGGCGGCTCGTCCATGATGCCGGTGTCGATGCCCTTCAGCCAGTGGTCCATGAAGCGCAGCTGGTCCATGCGCCCTTCCTCCGAGTGGAACGGATGGAAGTGGGTGCCGCTGTGGATGCGCAGCTTCTTGTGCTTCGAGGCCGCGCACAGCCAGGCCTCGGTGTTGCCGCGCAGGTGCATGCTGTAGCCGCTCCAGTTGCCGACGCTGTACACCGGCACCTCGATCAGCTCCCAGCGCGCGCTGTTCATGCGCCAGAACCCGGAGTCGAGGTCGTTGCGCATGTAGTGCCAGAGCATGTTGTTGTTGAAGGCGTCCGGGTTGTAGCTGCGCGGCTTGCCGAGCAGCTGGTGCGCCATGTTGGTGGTGTGCCAGGACATGATGAAGCCCATCGCGAACAGGCCACCGTGGTAGGCCTGGTCCCGGTACTGGTCGGCCCTGCCCTCCCAAGGGATGATCGCCTTCAGCGACGGCGGCTGCAGCCCGGCCAGCCGCCACTGGAACGCCGCATGGTAGGACACGCCGTTGGTGCCGACCTTGCCGTTGCACCAGGGCTGCTTCGCGATCCACTCGACGACGTCGTAGGCATCCACCGCTTCCTGGTACGAGCTGGGTTCGGACATGCCGGGCGACTTGCCCGAGCCGCGCGAATCGACGCGGACCAGCGCATAGCCGCGCGGGCACCACCACATCGGGTTGGCGGTCTCCCAGTTCATGTACGGGTTCGGCGCCTCCTCGAGGTCTGCCGGCGGCCGCCACAGCTTGTCCTTCTGGTAGGGGCCGATGTTCATGATGCCGGGGAAGATCTCGGCCCCGCCGTCGGGACGGAACACGTCGGCGTACAGCACGCTGCCGTCGCGCAGGGGGATCTGGACGTCTTTCTCGACGATCAGCGGGTAGTCCTTCGGCTGCGAGTGGTTGGCGTGGTTGTCGCTCTTCTCGGTCATCTGTTCATCCTCGGTTCGTCAATGCCTGTCCATCGGCCTGCGTTCTGGTTCACTCGACCTGCAGCGCGCCGGCCTTCACCAGCCGCGCCAGCCGGGCCACCTCCGACTTCAGCAGCTCGCCGTAGCGCGACGGCGGGCCGCCTTCGATCTCGATGCCGAGCTGGTCGAAGCGCGCGCGCACGTCCGGCAGTGCAAGCACCTTCTCCACGTCGGCGTTGATGCGCTCGATCACCGCGCGCGGCGTCTTCGCCGGCGCATCCAGGCCGAACCAGACGATCGCATCGGCGCCCTTGATGCCCTGCTCCTGCAGGGTCGGTACGTTCGGCAGCGACGCCATCCGCTTCGCGCCGGCCGAGGACAGCACGCGCAGCCGGCCAGCCTTGACCAGCGACTCGGCCGACACCCAGGTGGTGAACATCAGCTGGATCTGGCCGCCGGCGATGTCCGCCAGCGAGGGCCCGGTGCCCTTGTAGGGTACGTGGGTGGCCTGGATGCCGGTGACCGACTTGAACACTTCGAGCGCAGTATGCAGGTTGCTGTTGCTGCCGGCCGAACCCCAGTTGATCCGTCCGGGGTTCGCCTTCGCGTATTCGACCAGCTCACGCGCATTGCGCGGGGGGAACGCCGGGTTGGCGACGATGATCAGCGGCGAGTAGCCGATGAAGATCACCGGTGCCAGCTCCTCCATCGTGAACTGCGGCTTCGCGCTCAGCACCACATGGTTGACCGTGGGCCCCGGGTTGGTCACCAGCAGCGTGTAACCGTCCGGCGTGCCCTTCGCGACCAGCGCCGCGCCGAGCGCACCGCCCGCACCGGGCCGGTTGTCGACCAGAACCGCCTGCCCCCAGGCGTCGGACAGCTTCTGGCCGATCAGCCGGCCGATGATGTCGTTCGAGGCGCCAGGCGTGAACGGCACCACCATCCGTACCGGGCGCGACGGCCACGCTTCCGCAGCCAGGACCCGGGGCGCAACCGCCATGGACGCTGCGGTCAGAGACATCATTGCCAACCATGCGGCGATCCGCCGGCGGCTCTTTCCCGCTGCATCCATCTGGTCCCCCTCCAGGGTCACTCGTGCGCCAGCATCCATGCGATGAGGCGCACGCCCGCCGCCAGGTCGTCGAGGGTCATGCCCTCGTTGGCGACGTGGCTCCCATTGGCGTTTCGTACGAAGATCATCGCAGAGGCGATGCCTGCGCGCATGAACTCCTGCGCGTCGTGGCCGCCACCGCTGGCCATTTCCATCGCCGGCAGCCCGAGCGCATCTGCCCCGGCGACCAGCCGCTGGCGCAGGCGGGCGTCGAGCACCGTGGGCACGCTGATCGAGAAGCCGCCCAGTTCGAAGCGCACGCCCCGGCGCCGGGCGATGTCGGCTGCCGCCGCTTCGACGAACGCGCGCATCGTCGCCAGCACCTCCGGATCGCCGCTGCGGATGTCTAGCGTGAACGTCACCTCGCCTGGCACCTTCGACAGGCTGTGCAGCTTCGGGTCGGTGGACACCTTGCCCACGGTGAAGATCAGGTCGTGGCCGGCTGACTCGAGCTCGCGCCACTTGCCGTCGATCGCCAGCACCAGCTCCGAAGTGGCGATCACCGCATCCCGGCGGAACGACTGCGGCGTCGCGCCGCCATGGTTGTACTCACCGAGGCAGCGCGGGTCGCGCAGGCGGGAGTTGCCGCGGATGCTGGTGACGACGCCTACCGGAAGGCCGCGCTGCTCCAGCACCGGTCCCTGCTCGATATGCAGCTCGAGGTAGGCATGCACCCCGGCCGGATCGAGCAGTGCACGGCCCTTGCCGATGCGCTCCGGATCGCAGCCGGCCGCGAGCAGGTGCGTGCGCAACGACTGCCCGCTGTCGGTGCGAATCGCCGTGTCGAGCTCCGAGACCTCGAGCAGCCCGAGCGCCATCCGGCTGCCCAGGTGGCCGCCATGCGCGCCGGAGAACCAGCTGCCCGCTTCCTCGGCACGGATCGCCATCACCGTCACGTCGCGCGCCGGGACGATCGACAGCGCCTGCAGCGCCGCGATCGCGGCCAGGCCGGCGATCACGCCAGCCGCGCCGTCGAAGTTGCCACCGTTGGGCACCGAATCGACGTGCGAGCCGATCAGCCAGGCCGGTGCCTTCGGGTCGCGCCCGGGCAGCGTCATGTAGAGGTTACCCGCCGCATCGCGCGCGCACTGCAGGCCCATGCCCTCCGCAGCCTTCGCCATGAGGTCGTGGCCGTACTGTTCGCCGTCGCCCCAGGGCGTGCGGGTGATGCCCTTCGGGCCGCCGGTGCGTTGCGCGAGGTCTTCGAGCAGTGCGCCGGCCATCGGCATCGCGGCGCGGACCGCCTCGGCCAGTGCTGCGCCACCGGCGCCGGGCTGCTCGTTTTCGTTCATCGTCATTCCAGGCCCCGCTCGTTACGGCTCGGCTGCGAGGTTCGGCCTTCAGGGCCCTGCAATATACTCAACCCACTCGCTCGAGACCCCGAAGGATACGATGAGCCGCTCGATCTGCGCGACTGCCTGCGCGATCCCCTGCAGCGTGGCCGCGGCGCTGTTCGTTGTTCCAGCCGCCGCACAGCCTGCCCAGCCCTCGCAGCCCGACCGCCCGGTCCGCTGGATCTCGCCGTTCGCGGCCGGCGGTGGCAGCGACCTCACCACGCGCACGGTGGCCGCCCGTCTCGCCGGCGTGCTCGGCCAGCCTGTCGTGGTAGACAACCGGGTCGGCGCATCGGGCAACATCGGTGCCGAACTCGCGGCCCGGGCGCCCGCTGACGGACTGACGCTGGTGACGATGACCGTCTCGATCGTCACCAACCACGCGGTCTCGCCGAAGCCGCCATTCGACATCGTGCGCGACTTCTCGCACCTGAGCCAGCTCACCGCGCAGCCTTACGTGCTGCTGGTGCATCCAGGCGTGAAGGCGACGTCGGTGCAGGAACTGGTCGCGCTCGCCTCGGCGCGGCCAGGGACCCTGAACTACGGGTCCTCCGGCATCGCCACGCTGCAGCACCTGGCCGGCGCCCTGTTCGGCGCGACGACCCGCACCGACGTGGTCCACGTGCCCTACAAGGGCGGCGGACCGGCGCTGACCGACCTGATCGGCGGCCAGCTGCAGTTCTTCTTCGGCGTGATGACCTCGAGCCTGCCGCACATCAAGGCGGGCCGGCTGCGTGCGCTGGCGGTCACCTCGACCCGGCGCTCGCCGATCGCCGGCGAGTTGCCGACGATGGGCGAGGCAGGCGTCCCAGGATACGTGGTCGACAACTGGTACGGCGTGTCGGCACCGGCGCGTACGCCGCCTGCAATCGTCGCGCGGTTGAATGCCGCGATCGCCACGGCACTGTCCACGCCCGAGGTGCGCGAGGCCCTGCTGCGCGATGGCTCCGAGCCGGTCGGCGACAGCGCGGCATCCTTCACTGCGACCGTCCAGCGCGACCTCGCCCTCTGGCGCAAGGTGGTGCGCGACGCGGGCATCAAGCCCGAGTGACCGTGATCACGCCTGCGGCTGGCGCGAAGCCCGAGACCATGCGCCCTTCCCGCCATTATCGTCCCGGGCAGTCGATCCGTGGCAGCTGATCCGTTTCACGTCCTTCCAGACAGGAGTCCTTTCCGATGAAACCGTCCGGTCCCTCCATCCGCCGCCAGCCGATGCGTTCGATCGCTGCCGCGCTGTTCACGCTGCTGGCCGCTGGCACGGCTGGCGTCCATGCACAGGACTATCCGTCGCGCCCGATGCGCATCATCGTGCCCTACGGCGCGGGCGGGTCGTCCGATGCGCCGATGCGCGTGATCGCTGCCGAGCTGTCGAAGCAGATGGGCCAGCAGATGCTGGTCGAGAACCGCCCCGGCCAGGGGGCGATGCTCGGCAGCGAAGTAGCCGCCAAGGCGCCCGCCGATGGCTACACCCTGCTGCTCGCCTCCAATCCGAACGCGATCAGCGCAACGCTGTACAGCAAGCTGTCGTTCGACCCGATCGACGACTTCGCACCGATCTCGCTGCTCGGCCGAGAGCAGGGCGTGCTGCTGGTACATCCGTCCTTCCCCGCGAAGAACATCAGGGAATTCATCTCGGTGGTCCGCGAGCAGCCGGGCAAGATCGACTACGGCTCCTCCGGCAATGGCAGCGCGCAGCACCTGTTCACCGCGATGTTCGCGTCGATGGCCGGGCTGAAGATGGTGCACGTGCCGTACAAGGGCAGCCCTCAGGTCACCGCCGACCTGCTCGGCGGCCAGATCAAGGTCGCGCTGCCCGGGCTCGCGCAGATGATGAGCCCGATCCGCGACGGCCGGCTGCGGCCGATGGCGGTGACCGGTGCCGCGCGCTCGTCGCTGCTGCCGGATGTGCCGACGATGGCCGAGTCCGGGCTAAAGGGCTACGAGGCCTATGTGTGGATGGGCATGCTCGCACCACGCGGCACGCCGGCGCCGATCATCGACCGGCTCAACCGAGAAATGCTGGCCTCGCTGAAGACGCCCGGCGTGCGTTCGTTCATGAGCAATGCGGCGATCGAGCAGATCGGATCGACGCCAGCCGAGTTCGGCGCGTTCTACCGCGCCGAGCGCGACCTGTGGGCGCGCATCATCCGCGAAGTCGGAGCGAAGATCGAATGACGGCGAAGCTCGACGCGGACACCGTCCGTCACTACGGCGCCACCCCGGTCGGTAACGGCGACATCGTCCATGTACCGGTCGTACGGGCCGGTCACTGGGTATTCGGTACCGGCCTGCGCGCGACCGGCCCTGATGGCCGTCTGGATCCGGCGGTGCTGAAAGCCGGCCGTCCGCTGGACATGCCACCGAAGGCGCAGCGCGAGGCCGAAGCGATCTTCGGCCGCATCGGCACGCTGCTCGAGCAGGCCGGCAGCGCGATGCCGCTGGTCGCCCGCGTCGACCAGTACTACCCGGACCCGCGTTCGGTCGATCCGTACCATGTCGCGCGCAAGCGGGCGATGGCCGGCAAGGTCGCGCCGAGCACATCTATCCTCGTCGGCGGCCTGCTCAACCGCGATGCGGCGATGGACGTTCAGGTGCTGGCCGCCACCTCGGACAGCGGCCGCAGGGTCGAGCGGTTGCAGGCGAGCCTGGACGCGCCGCAGTCCTCCGGCTATGCGCCCTGCGTGCGCGCAGGCGACCTCGTGTTCATCGCCGGCCAGCTCGCGCGCGACGACACCGGCAACATCGCGCCCGAGGCGAAGCCCCCTGCAGGACAGCTCTGGAACGGCACCCGTATCCGCCTCGAGACCGGCTACCTGTTCCACGAGCGGCTGCTGCCGGCGCTCGACGCGGCGTGCAGCAGTCCCGACCTGGTCGTGAAGGCACAGGTGTACCTGAGCGACCCGCAGGCGCTGCCCGCGTTCCTGCAGACCTGGGCCGAGGTGTTCGGCAAGCGTATCCCGCCGACCACCATCGTCCCGGTCGAGCATCCCGGCTTCGGCACGCTCGATGCGACGATCGAGGTGAACCTGGTCGCGGTGCATGCGTCTGCACGGTCGCGGCTGAAGGACATCCATTGCGCGGTCGAGCTGCCGATGCCCGGCATGGTGCCAGCCTGCACCTTCGACGGCCTGCTGTTCGTCGCCGGGCTGATGGCGATCGATGCGGACGGGCTGGTGCCGACTGCGAAGGTTGCCGCGGATGCGCCGTACTTCCACGACACCGTGCAGGCGCAGATGGCCGACATCCTCGGCAAGGCGAAGATCATCTTCGCCGCCGCTGGCACCGACCTGTCGCAGGTGGTTCGTGCGCTGCATTTCCATGCCGACCTCGGCGGCTTCCGCAGTGCCTATGCCGCATGGGCGCGCGAGATCGGCGGCGGCGGCCTGCCGTTCAGCGCGATCGCCGTCTCGCCCGACCTGTTCGTGCCGGGTGCCAGCCTGATCGTCGATCTCTGGGGGCATGTACCCGGCACCGCCAGCGGCCACGCCGGCTGAACCGATGGACAGCCAGCCGGCGTGGATGCGCACCCGCTCCGCGCCGATGCTGATGCTGATGGTGCTGGCCGGGCGCTACTCCTTTTTCAATCCAGCACTGCGCACCACGGCGGCCCATTTGACCACCTCGGCCTTCACCATCGCGCCGAAGGCCTCCGACGAGGCGCTGAGCTGCGGCTCGGCGCCGCTGGTGAGGAGTTGCTGCCGGGTCGGTGCGTACTGGACGGTCGCGGTGGTCGCGGCGAACACCTTCTTCAAGACCTCCGACGGCGTGCCGGCCGGCGCAAACAGGCCGAACCACTGCAACGCCTGGTAGCCCGGCACGCCGCCTTCGGCCAGCGTCGGGATCTCCGGTGCAGCGGTCGAGCGCACCGGCGTCGTCACCCCGAAGGCGCGCAATCGTCCCTGCTTCACATGCGGCAGCGCGCTCAGCACGCTGCCCATCATCAGCGGCACATGGCCTGACAGCGCATCGGCCAGCCCGGCGTTGCCGCTCTTGTACGGTACGTACGATAGGCGGATCGACGCCATGTTCAGGAACAGCTCCATCGCCATGTGCCCGCTGCCCCCGTAGGACCCGGCCGCATAGTCGACCTGCCCCGGCTTCTGGCGCGCGATCGCGATCAGCTCCTTCACGTTGCGCGCCGGAAACGACGGATGGCCGACCAGGATCTGCGGCAGCTCGACCACCTGGCCGATCGCCGCGAAATCGCGCACCGGGTCGATGCGCAGCTTCACATGAGTCGACGGGATGATGGTCATCGTGCTGTTGCCGATCAGCAGCGTGTAGCCGTCGGGCGCGGCACGCGCGACCACGTCCATGCCGATGATCAGGCTGGCGCCGGGGCGGTTCTCGACCACCACCGGTTGGCCGAGCACTTCGCCCAGGCGTGGCGCGAGGATGCGCGCGGTGGTGTCGGTGCCGCCGCCGGGCGAGGAAGGGACGATCAGCCTGACCGGCCTGGACGGGTACTCTACCTGGGCGGCTGCAGGCATCGGGGCAAGCAGGACGGCTGCGGTGACAAAGACGTCGGCGAAGACGCTCGCGACGAAGCCGGTTGAGTACGTGGCAGCGGCAAGGGCCGATGGCGCAGGGCGTGCACCCCGGCCGGTCACTGGAAGGTTCATCGATACCTCGCTTGTATCAGGGCGGCATTCATTCGACGCCCGCATCCGAGAGCACGCGGCGCGCAGGCGCGCCGCTGAACATCGCGACGAACCGGGCGGCCAGCGCCGCATCACCACAGGCGGTCACGACCGCCGCTTCATAGGTCGTAACGTGCTGCAGGCCCTCCGGCAGCGGGGCGGCGAGCCGCACTGGCGCACCGGCAGCGACCTGGTCTGCCATATTCGTGGCATTGACCAGGCCGTAGACGGTACCGGCCGAAGTCGCGATACGCTCGAACACCTCGGCCCCGCTCGCGCAGACGAATATCTCCGGCCCCGCCCGATCGCGCAACCCGAGTTGCTCGATCACCTGCAGTGCATGCAGGCCGCTCGAGCCTTCGTTGCAGGCGACACCATGCGCACCGTGCATCGCCGCGGTGAACGCTTCGACGGTCGACAGGTCGGGTACCGGAAGGCCGGTGCACATCGCCACCGCCATCGGCGTGCTGCCGACCCGTGTGCGCGTGGACACGTCCAGGCACCCGGCAGCCGCGAGTGCGTCGAGTGCCGCAGTCGAGGCGATCGCCACGTCCCGTTGCTCGCCGGCGAGCAGCCGCTGGCGCACCTTCGGTGCAGAGGTGAACACGACCTCGACACGCGCCCCACTGGCCTGCTCGAACAGCGCGATGACCGCGGACACCCCGCGCCGGATCGAACCGGCGCTGAGCAGGCGCAGCGTGACGGTCACGGGACTCAGCCGGCGGCTTCCCTGCGCAGGCGCTCGCGCAGGTAGGGCTTTTCGCCACCGGCCAGGATCATGCCGCGATAGATGTCCGGCAGTGCCCGGCCCTGCAGGCTGCGGCCGCTTCCGACATTGCGCACGATGAAGGTTTCGGTGTCGATCTCCAGTGTGTCTCCGGTCTCGACCAGGTCGAGGATGCCTGGGCAGGCAACCGGCCACAGCGCGCCACCGGCGCAGTTGCTGAAGAACAGCGCCCCGAACGATTCTGCGACGATGGCCGGGATGCCCAGCGCGGCGATGGAATAGTGCGCCGGCGTTGACGACCCGCAGCCGAAGTTGCTGCCGGCGACGATGAAGTCGCCGGGTGCCACCCTGGACGCGAACGTCGGGTC
Organism: uncultured bacterium; assembly: GCA_903873475.1. Lineage (GTDB taxonomy): Bacteria > Pseudomonadota > Gammaproteobacteria > Burkholderiales > CAIKXV01 > CAIKXV01. Next base: position 2,537 of record CAIQON010000255.1, on the reverse strand, counting down.
AAGCGCCTCCATGCAATGCTTGCCCTGCTCCTGGGGCGGCAGATGGTTGTACATCTGCCTGCGGATCAGCCCGGTGCTGATGTCGTGTTGCGGGAACTTCCAGACCTTGCCGGTGAGCTTCATCGCGCGTTCCTGTTCAGGCGGCCAGCGGATTGGTGATGCAGCCGGCGATCGCCGAGGCTGCAACCGTCGCAGGCGAAGCGAGGTAGATCTCCCCGCCCGGGCCCATCCGGCCTTCGAAGTTGCGGGTGATCGAGGTGATCGCCACGTCGCCCGGGCCGAGGATGCCGCCATGCAGGCCGGGGCAGGCACCGCAGTTCGCGCTGGTGACGATCGCGTTGGCCTCGTGCATCACCTGGATGTAGCCGAGTTCGGTCGCGGCCTTCAGCACCTCGCGCGAGCCGGGGGTGACGATCAGGCGCACGTCCGGATGCACCTTGCGCCCCTTCAGCACTCGCGCGGTCTCGGCCATGTCCTCGAGCCGGCCGCTGGCGCAGGAGCCGATGTAGGCCTGGTCGACCTTGCGGCCTGCCACCTCGTCGACCGGGCGCACGTCGTCGGGCGCATGCGGGACGGCGATCTGGGGGCCGATGCCCGACACGTCGACCTCGTGCACTGTGTCGTAAACATAGTCGGCGTCGGTCTCGAATACGGTGAACGGTTCACTGGTTCGCTTGCGGACCCAGTCGAGCGTGGTGCGGTCGGGCTGGATGTAGGACGCGACCGCGCCCATCTCGGTGCCCATGTTGGTGAAGGTGAAGCGCATGTCCATGCTCAGCGACTCGATGAACGAGCCGGCGAACTCGACCGCATGGTTGTAGGCGCCGCGCTGGCCGAGCTTGCCGTTGACGTACAGCGAGGCATCTCGGCCGGCGACGCCCGGCGGCAGCGTGCCGGTCACGCGCACCAGCGTCACCTTCGGCACCTCGATCACGTAGCGGCCGATCGCATAGAGCGTGAGGCGGCCACCACCGAGCGAGCAGGCATACATGCCGATGGCGCCCATCGTCGGCGCATGCGAGTCGATCGCGATGCCGAGCATGCCGGGGCGCACCAACCCCTCCTCGCACAGGACCAGGTGCGACACACCGGCACCTCCGTCGAAGGTGCGGATATCGTGCGCCTTGAAGAACTCGCGGAAGGCCTTCTGCGCGCCGGCGATCGCCACCGTCGGAGCCGGCGACGCATGGTCGGCGACTGCGTAGATGCGGTCGCGCAGCGGGATGCGGTCGATGCCCAGTTCCTCGAGGTCGGCGGCCAGCCGCTTCACGTCGCTCGCATTGACGCCGACGATCACGCCGAAAACGTCCGGCTCGATCTCGACGAAATCGCCCGGGCTCACCCTGGAGAGCGACGGCCGCGTACGGTTCGCAATGATCTTGTGCAGCGCGTGCATGCCTGCCATCTGTCTTTCTCCTGCATCCTTCTGTTCGTCCCAGTGTAGGCAGTTTGAAGGATGCGACGCAACCGGGACGGCCCGCTGCCACGGCCGTATGATGGGCACTGACATGGATGCCAACGTTCATCACGGCTCCGCCCCGCTGGCGGTACGCACCGTCGGGCTCGCGCAGCCGCTGCAGTGGCTGCGGCTGGGCTGGCGCGACTTCCTGCGGACTCCGATCGCAGGACTCGCCCACGGGGCCGCCGTGGCGCTCGCCGGATGGGCGGCGATCCTGCTGGCACCGAAGGCGTGGTGGCTCGCGCCCGGTGCCGTCTCCGGCTTCGTGCTGGTGGCGCCGATCCTGTGCATCGGGTTGTACGAACTGAGCCGCCTGCTGGGTCGCGGGGCATCGCCCGGCCTGTCCGATGCGATCCATGCGTGGCGGCGGGACGCAGCACCGCTGGTCAGGCTGGGCCTGCTTCTGGCTTTGCTCGGCACCGGCTGGGTGCTGGTGTCGTCGCTGCTCTTCTGGCTGTTCGTGAAGGCCTCGATCACGACGCCGCTCGAATTCATCCGCTATGCCGTGGTGGGACAGGGCCATCTCGCGTTCTCGCTGTGGCTGCTCGCTGGCGGCCTCGGGTCCGCGCTGGTTTTTGCGATCACTGCCATCTCGCCACCGCTGTTGCTCGGACGCCGCGTCGGATTGCGTTGCGCGCTGCTCACCAGCGTGCGCGCGGTCGGCGAAAACCCGGTCGCGATGGCCGGGTGGGCGGCACTGATCCTCGCCGCGATCGCACTGTCGCTCGCCACCGCGATGCTCGGCTTCCTGCTCGCGGTACCGGTGATCGGCCACGCCACCTGGCACGCGTACCGCGACCTCGTCGTCACCGACGGCGTGCCGCTGCGCAGCGAATAGCCGATGGAGAACACCGTCTTCGGCCTCACCGAACAGCAGATCACCGAGTTCGGCCTGACCTGGGGCATCGGCGGCTTCATCCTGCTGATGCTGTTCATCATCTACAGCGTCGCCCGCGAGTCCAGGGCTGGACGCTTCGGCACCTTCGTCCTGTTTTTCGTCCTCGCCTTCGGCATCTTCGGCTTCCTGCTCAAGCACGTGATCCAGTGGTGGCTCGGCCTGGACTGAAAACCCGGGTCA
>CAIQON010000254.1 GCA_903873475.1 uncultured bacterium | reverse complement strand
CACCTTCACGGTGCGCGAGGCACGCTTCAATAACGTCCGGGCGCGCGACGCTGAGTTCGTTCGCCCAGGTAGAAAAGGTCGACCGGCAAACACCGTGCACGGTCGTACGACTGCGCCAGTCCATGCGATCGAGCAGCATGAGGAACGCCATGTTCGACAGCGGCAATCGCAGCTTCCGGGGGTTCGGGAACACGTACAGCCCGCCGGTCTTCCGCATCTCAGTAACGATTTCGAGCGCCCGATCGGTGAGCGGAACCCGATGCTCCTCCCCGCCCTTCATGCGGGTCGCCGGCACGGTCCACACGGCGGCCGTCTCGTCGATCTCCGCCCAGGTCGCGCCAATTACTTCGCCGGTTCGGGCAGCGGTGAGTAGCGCGAACTCCAGCGCCCGAGCGGCGATGCCAGGTTGCGTACGCAGTGCTCGAACGAAATCAGGGACGTCGGCATAGGGCAGCGCCCTGTGCGAACTGACTGTCGCTTTGACCCGTGCCTCGGCTACCTTCCGCCGAATTGCCGCAGCCGGGTTCGACGTACACAGACCCCGGAACATCGCTTCGGCGAATACCGCATCCAGTCGCTGCCGGACCCGCGATGCCGTGACGGGCACGCGCGTGTAGAGGTCGGTCAATGCGTCAAGTAGTGCCGGCCCCGTCACCTCCGCCACCGGGGCGTGCCACACCGTTGTAGGCACAAGCCGCTCGAGCGAGGCGATCCATTCCCGGCCGTGCTTGGCCGAGCGCTTGGACTCGATGACCCGCTCGTGATAAGCACGCGCCACGCGCGCGACCGTTTGCCGCGACTGCGCGCGGTCGGCTTCTGCCTGCGCAAGGGCTCGGCGGACCTCGTGCTTCGCGCGATCCCGTTCGCCGATAGGATCTCGCGGCGGCACTTCCACCAGCATCGCGCGCGCCGCTGCCGCCGCTTCCCGTGCCCGGGTCAGGCTTGCGCCCGCTGCCTGAACGTTATGACGCTCGCATCGGCCAACGCCCATCTCGCGCCGCTTGCCGGTGACCGCGGTGTAGCGAAAGACGAAGGAGACCTGCGCCGGGACGCCAGCAACATCATCGCGAATCCGAAGCAACAGGCCACCACCATCATGGTGATCGCCAGCGCTCGCGTTCAGAACCTCGCGGACGCTCAAGCGGTGGATCGCACCAGACCGTACAGGTTTTCCCATCTCGTCGTCTCCCCGAGTGTGGGTCGCCAATCCGCCAGCCAATCCCCCGCAAGAACGCGGGTGGAGATGCTTTGGGGCGACACCATGCTGCATTCCGATGCAGCGGGGTGAAGACTAAAGAGGCTTTGGCCTCAATGGGATACTGCACTTTCTTGCACCCGTCACGCATCGCGGATGCAAGTATCTCTGGCGGAGAGGGTGGGATTCGAACCCACGGTAGGCTTGCACCTACGCCTGATTTCGAGTCAGGTACATTCGACCACTCTGCCACCTCTCCGGCACGGCGGATTTTACACGTATCCGGAATTCGTGCCCGCCTGGCCGACCGGGTGTCGTGGCGCGCGTTTGCGCCGTGAACGGGCCCGCGACCGCGGCCCTGAGGGCCATGTCACAATCTCGACCCGTCGGACAACAGGGAAAGCCGATGCCTCTGTCGCTGACTCTGCTTCTGTCTCTGCTTCTGTCTCTGCCGTTGCTCATCCTCTGGCTCATGCTGTCGTCATGCCAGGTCGTGCCGTCGCTGCGGCCGCTGGTGTCGACGGCGCGTGCCCGCCGGTCCGCGCGGGTGCTGCCGATGCTGGCCCTGGCCACCCTGGCCGGTTGCGGCGATCCGGCGCCGCCAGCCGATGCGCTGCCGCCCCTGGTCGACGGCGGCGAACTGGTCGTGCTCACCCATCAGAGCGGCACGACCTTCTACCAGGACGGTGAAGGCCGCCATACCGGGCTCGAGTACGAACTCGTGACGCGCTTCGCGGCCGAGGCCGGGTACAAGGTGCGCTTCATCGCGCTGCCGCAGTTCTCGGCGGTGTTGCCCGCCCTTGCGCAGGGACAGGGTCACCTGGCTGCAGCCGGGCTGAGCATCACGCCCGAAGCGGCGAAGCTGTTCACCTTCGGCCCCAGTTACCAGGAGGTGTCGCTCGAGGTGATCTACGACACCGAGACGCTGCGCCCGCGCAGCGTGAACGATCTGGTCGGCAAGCGCGTGGACGTGCTCGCCGGGTCGCTTGCGATACCGGAACTGCAGCGCCTGCAGACGAAGCTGCCGGCGCTCGCGTGGAACGAGGTGGTCGCGCGCGACACCGAAGAGATCGCCAGACGGGTCGCCGGCCGCCATGCGGAGTTCGCCGTGGCGGAGTCGCATTCAGTCGATGTCGCCCGCAACTTCCACCCGTCGATCGCCTCAGCCTTCGCGATCGGCCAGCCGCGCAAGCTCGCCTGGGCGTTGCCGAAGAACGCCGATCCGGAACTGGTGAAGAAACTCGAGGCGTTCTTCGGGCGCATACGGCGCGACGCTACCCTCACCCGCCTGATCGACCGCTACTACGGACACCTGCAACGGCTGACCGAAGCCGACATCGCGCACTTCATGCTCCGCGTGCGTACCGTTCTGCCGCTCTACCGCAGGCACTTCCAGGATGCGCAGGAACTCGTCGGCATCGACTGGCGCCTGATCGCGGCGCTCGGTTTCCAGGAATCGCACTGGGACCCCGCCGCGGTCTCGCCCACCGGCGTGCGCGGGCTGATGATGATGCAGGACGACACCGCGGCGAAGATGGGCGTGAAGAACCTGCTCGACCCGCGCGAGAACATCCTCGGCGGTGCGCGCTACCTGTTGATGCTGCGCGACCTGCTGCAGAAGGCACCCCGAGCCCGACCGCACCTGGATCGCGCTGTCGGCCTACAACATCGGCTTCGGCCACCTGGAGGATGCACGCGCGATCGCGCGCTCACTCAACCTCGATCCGAACGCCTGGGTGAACATGAAACAGGTGCTGCCGCTGCTGATGCGCCCGGAACATGCAGCCGTCACCCGGTTCGGCTATGCCCGCGGCGGCGAGGCGGTGATCCTCACCGAGAACGTGCGCCAGTACTACGACATCCTGCAGCGCGTCGAGGCGCCGCACCGGCCCGCGTTCGAGAGCCTGCGCGACGAGATCACCCTGCTGCCGCCCGGGCAGCGGGCGCCTTCGCTGAAAGGGCGCTGAACTCGGCGCGGCAGCACGACCTGCGCCTCGCGCGCGACAGCCCCTCACTCGGCGCGGATGTTCCCCGTGCGTGCGACCTTCACCTGCACGTCGATCGTCGCCTTGATCTGCGCGGCGAATTCCTCGGGCGTATTGCCGACCGGGATCGCCCCCAGGGCCTCCAGCCGCTCGCGCACGTCGGGCTGCGCGAGCGCCTTGACGATCTCGCCATGCAGCCTGCGCACGATCGGCAGGGGCGTCTTTGCGGGTGCGAACAGGCCGAACCAGGCGAGCGTCTCGAAGTCCGGCAGTCCTGCTTCGGCGAAGGTCGGCACGTCGGGCAGGCTTGCCACCCGAGAGGGCGTGCCGATCGCCAGCGCGCGCAGCCGTTTGGCGCGGATGTGGGCGCCCTGCGACTGGGTCGAGTCGAACCCGACCTGTACATGGCCGGCGATCTGGTCGGCGATCGCGGGGGCGCTGCCCTTGTAGGGCACATGCAGCATCTTCACGCCGGTGCGCTGGTTGAAGTGCTCGCCGAGCAGGTGTGGATAGCTGCCGATGCCGAAAGATGAGAACGTGACCTTCCCGGGGTTGGCACGGACCCAGCCGATGAACTCTTTCAGCGTGTTCGCCGGCACGGAGGGATGCACCGACAGCAGGAACGGCGAGTCGACCAGTTTCGACAACGGCTGGAAATCGCGGATCGGATCGAACGGCAGCTTCGCATGCAGCGCCGTGTTCGAGGCGAAGTTGCCGATCGTGCCGAGCAGCAGCGTGTAGCCGTCGGGGGCGGCCTTCGCGGTCAGTTCCATAGCGATGATGCCCGAGGCACCGGCACGGTTGTCGACCACGAAGGTCTGGCCCATGCTTTCGCCCATCTTCGCGACCACGGGGCGGACGATGAAATCCGATCCGCCACCGGCCGCAGAACTGACGATGACGCGCACGGGGCGGTTGGGGTAGTCCTGCTGGGCGATGGCGGGCGCGGCGAGCGTCGCGAGCAGGGCCAACGGGAACAGGGCACGCGACGCGTGGGTTGCGCAAGGCTGCATGGGGTCTACTCCGGAAGGCCCGGGGCGCATCGATCGATGCGATGCGCCTTCTCAGGCGATGCCGATGATGCACCCACGCGGGCGGGACGGGAACCCCCGCCGGACGCTTCGTGCGGCCTCAGCCCTTGCCGACCATCTTCACCCCGCCCATGTAGGGCTGCAGTGCCTCCGGCACGTCGATGCCGCCATCGGCCCGCTGGTAGTTCTCCATCACCGCGACCAGCGTGCGACCGACGGCGAGCCCCGAACCGTTGAGCGTGTGCACGATCTCGGGCTTGCCCTTGGCATCCCTGCGGAAGCGTGCCTGCATCCGGCGCGCCTGGAAGGACTCGAAATTGCTGCACGAGGAGATCTCGCGATACGCCTGCTGGCCCGGCAGCCACACTTCCAGGTCGTAGGTCTTGGCCGAGCCGAAGCCCATGTCGCCGGTGCACAGCAGCATCGTGCGGTACGGCAGGCCGAGCCGCTGCAGGATCGTCTCTGCATGCGCGGTCAGCGCTTCGTGTGCATCGTGGGAATCCTCGGGCCGCACGACCTGCACGATCTCGACCTTGTCGAACTGGTGCTGGCGGATCATGCCGCGCGTATCGCGCCCGTACGAACCGGCCTCGCTGCGGAAGCACGGGCTGTGGCAGACGAACTTCAGCGGCAGCGCCTCGGCGGCGAGAATCTCGTCGCGGACGATGTTGGTCACCGGCACCTCGGCGGTCGGGATCAGGTAGAGCGGCTCCTGCTCGCCGCGCAGCACCTTGAACAGGTCTTCCTCGTTCTTCGGGAACTGGCCGGTGCCGTGCTGGCTGGCGGAATTGACAAGGTAGGGGGCAT
>CAIQON010000253.1 GCA_903873475.1 uncultured bacterium | reverse complement strand
TGCAAAACTCAAGACCTGACCCCCATGCCACATGCCGCCCATGCCGGCTCAGCCCGGCCCGCGCAGCCCGTCCGCGATCGATCGGGTCATCACGTACACGTGGAACTCGACCGTCTGCAGCATGATCAGGTCGACGCCGGCCGCTTCCAGCGCGCGCGCATGGGCGATCTGGCCTTCGATCGACGGGAACGCATAGCCGGTGTTGGCGAGCACGACCTTGCCGCGCGCATGTGCCGCGCTGCAGGTGCGCTCGATCGCACCGAGCACATCCGGATGCAGGTAGTCGAGCGGATGACCGAGCACCTGCGCCAGGTCGCTGCAGCCGATGAAGGCGCCCGAGATGCCGTCGATCGACAGGATGTCTTCGATCTCGTCCAGCGCCCCCAGCGATTCCACCAGCGGCAGCAGCAGGCGCACGCTGCCGGCCCGTTCGGTCGCCTGCGCCTGCTGGGCTGCATCGGTCACCGGTGCACCGACATGCGGGTCGCCGGCCATGTGCACCATCATCCGGGCATCGGCGGCCGAGGCCACCGACCAGACAAGCCCCTCCGCGCCGCACGCGAACGCCCGCTCGGCATCGACAGGGAATCGCCGGTCCGGCATGGCTGCGCCGGCACCCCAGGGATTGGCCGGCAGGCGCACGAAGGGATACAGACCTTCGGCGCGCGCCTTCCAGGCCACGTGCGACAGTTCGGTCCAGTCGACGCTGGAATGCATCATGTCGACGATCAGGAAATCGAGGCCCGCGCTCGCCACGTGCTGCACCAGGTTCGGCCCGCCCTTGGCCATGGTGCCGAGCGAAAGCCGGCCGGCACGGATGTTTTCGATCAGTCTGTACATGCGGCGATGGTACGTGCTGCACGGCCGCCACGCACGGCGGCGAGGGGTACGACGACGACACGCACGACGGCGGGATGTACTACGGCGACATGGCGGCGTTGCCACCGGGCAAGTAGACTCGTCGCAGGGCTGCGCGATGCAGGCCCCCGCAGGTTGCACCGGAGCATGATCCCCCATGGCCTACACCTTCAAGTCCCGATCCGCTGCCAGCGTGACCCTGCTGCGTGCCAATGGCGACGACATCCTGCGCCTGCTCGGCAGGACACCCTCCGAGCGTGGCGCGATCGCAGCCGAAGACCTGCCGTCGGCCATCGCCGCCCTCGAGGCGGCCATCGCCCCGGGCCGGCCCGGTCCCGGCACCACCCGCCCTGCAGCCCTCGGCAACCCGGTCGACGACGAGGAGCCGGAGGTGGTCACGCTGCGCCAGCGCGCCCTGCCCTTACTGCAACTGCTGCGCGAGGCGCAGTCCGCCGGGGAGGCGGTCACCTGGGGCGTGGTGTAGCCGCATGCTGATCAACTGTGTCGTCTACGAGAATGGCGCCAAGCTCGCCGACATACCGGTGTCGGAGATCAGCGACTGGCTCGACCGGCCAGAATGCTTCGTCTGGGTTGCGCTGCAGGATGCGACGCCGGAAGAACTCGACGAGATGCGGGGCGAGTTCGGGCTGCATGAACTGGCGGTGGAGGATGCACGCAATGGCCACCAGCGTCCGAAGATCGAAGAGTACGGCGAGTCCCTGTTCGTGGTGCTGCACCTGATCGAACAGGAACCGGACGGCGACCACGCGCTGTCGGTCGGCGAAGTGGACGTGTTCGTCGGGCCGAACTACGTGCTGTCGGTGCGCAGCCACAGCAGGCTCGGATTCCTCGGCGTGCGCAAGCGCTGCGAGCGCGAGCCCGAGCTGCTGCGCATGGGTCCTGGCTTCGTGCTCTACGCCCTGATGGACGCGGTGGTCGACCGCTACTTCCCGATCCTGGACGCGCTCGAGGTCGAGATCGAGGCCATCGAGGACAACATCTTCACCAAGGGCGCCGCCCTGTCGAGCATCCGCAGCCTCTACCAGCTCAAGCAGCGGGTGATGGTGCTCAGGCATGCGGTCGCGCCGTTGCTCGATGCGTCCGCGAAGCTGCACGGCGGACGCGTGCCCGAGGTCTGCGCCGGCGTACAGGACTATTTCCGTGACGTGGTCGACCACCTCGCCCGCATCCAGACGTCGATCGATTCGATCCGCGACATGATCGGCACCGCGATCCAGGTCAACCTGTCGATGGTCAACATCGAAGAGGCCGAGGTGACCAAGCGCCTGGCAGCCTGGGCTGCGATCTTCGCGGTGTGCACGGCGTTCGCGGGCATCTGGGGCATGAACTTCGAGCACATGCCGGAACTGCAGTGGAAGTACGGCTACGCCGGCGCACTCGCGCTGATTGGAGGTGCCTGCGTGTACCTGTACCGCCGGTTCAGGCGCGCTGGCTGGCTCTGACCCTCCCTGCGGACACCGTCTGCGGCGGGCGTACGAGGGTCAGATGTACCGGCAGAGTGCCACGGCCGCTTCCGACCCGCGGCCCACGACCTGCTTCCATGCGGCGAGGGCCCATCCGTCCCGGCCATCGCGGCGCGCCGCCGCATCATCACGATGGGCGACCTCGTCCTGCCGGCATTGCTCGAGGAGCGTGCGCAGGGACGGCAGGTCGGGCAATGGATGCGGCGACCGCCCGCCCGCGGCGTCCTGCACGGGCGGCTGCTGCACCAGCGCATCGATCAGCACCAGCTGCACGGCATAGTGGCGATCGACGAACGTCTCTACCGCCTCGATCGTCGCGAACACCGCCCGCGGCCCGAAGCAGGCAGGCATCGCGCCGGTCAGCCAGCCGGACACGCGCCAGATCGGCAGCAGCCGGCTGCGCCAGCGCGGCGGCACGACCTGCTCGACCTGCGCCAGATGGCGTTGCTCGGTCTCGAGGTGGTGCTGCGCGAACGCGCGCACCGACGGATCGCGCGACACCGCGAGGATGCCGCGGTAGATCATGACCGCGCCGGTCTCGCCCGCATGGTCGGTGCGCAGTTCCCGCAACAACCGGAGCGCGCGTGCATCCGTCGCGCCAGGACGCCGGCGCCACAGCGGGCGCACGCGCAGGAAACCCGTGTAGCCCAGGTCCAGCAGGGGCAGGACTCCGGGCAGCCGGGCGATCCGCGCCAGCCAGCGCCAGCGCGGCAGCGCAGACCAGATCTCGACGAAGGCCGCGGCACCCTGCACCAGCGTGCCGTCGGCCCTGCGCACATGAAGGCGCGCGAGCGCTGCCCGCCGATCCAGGCCAGTGCCGAGTTCCGCCGGTGCGCAGCCATCTGCGTCGAGCCATTGCAGCGACTGGCCGCCTTCCGCCCGCTGGTAGGTGGCGATCTCCGCGCGGCACAAGGGGCAGCCACCGTCGTAGTAGACGCAGGCCTTGCCGGACATCGTCGGGCCGGACGACATCGACGGCGCGACCGCGGCATGCGGATCGGACGGGACACTGCTCACGTAGGCGCCTCGGTGTGCGGCGCGGTGCCGCGGGACTACCGATTATCCTGCCGCGCTGCAGGTGGAAGGGGCGGCCGCGCCTCTGTCTGAACGCCGCTACCGTCGAGCAGCCAGTCAGCGCGACGGCACGGTCACCACCGGCGCTGCCAGTCCCTGGCCGGTCTCCGCCAGCGACGACAGGATCAGCAGGAAGGTGAACATGCGCTTGCTCGCGATGTCGTTGTCGTCGATCCAGTACCAGTGGCCCTTGTAGGGCACCGCGGCATAGCTGTCGGCCGGCATCTCGGTGCCCGAGCGGATGCGCACGATGCTCGCCGCCCGCGGCGCGTCGCCGGCCTTCAACAGCCCGGGCGTGACGCGGCCGGCGGCCACATGCGCCGCAGGCAGATCGACGCCGAAGCCCAGCTCGATCAGGAGCTCCAGCATCGACCGGGTGAGCAGCGCGACCTCGCCGGCGCCGCGCGAAGCCAGCCCGTAGGTCACGTCGAACTCAGCGGAGTCAGTCGCCAGGCCCAGCAGGTCGCTCACGACGCGAGCATCTCTGGTCGTAGGCGCGTCGGCCTCGGCGCGGCGCAGGACGACGACAACGCTGCCACGGTCCTTGCGCGAGTCGACGCGGATGCCCATGTTGCCGGCTCGCTGGATGCGGGCCATCGCCTCGACCAGCGCGTCAAAGCCCGGATCGGCCATCACGCCGTAACGCGAGTTGCGCAGGCCGTTGATGCTGCCCACCACGCTTCGCAGCACGAGGTCCACTGGCCAGCCACTCTGGATCAGCTGGAATACCGCTGCCGGCGGCACCGGCTGCAGCATCGACCGGGTGAAGCGGTCGCCCAGCAAGGGCTGGTAGGTCACGGTCGGCGTGTTCGACCAGCTGCCCTCCGCCCCCAGCGAAAACACGTTCGGCGCTGCGCCCTCGGGCAACTGTGCACTGGCCGAGGTCTTGCCTGCGACCGAATAGCTGTTGATCACCGAGGCCACGTCGAGGAACACCGGCGCATCTGCATAGCGCAGCCGCACCACGTTCAGCAGGGTCTGGCGTTTCCACGAGTCGGCGATCACCTCGCCGTAGCCCATGCGGTCGACAGCGACACGGTGGGGCGGCACGCTGGCGCAACCGGTCAGCAACATAACTGTCATGGCGGTGGTAACCGCAACGGCGAGTGTCTTGCTGGGCACTGGCTTCTTCAATCGGGTCTGGAGAGGGTCTGGCGTGCGCTGCGGCACACGCCGCCGGCGGTGGAGCGCCTACTTCGGGAACAGGAAGGTCACCGCCAGCCGGAAGGCCACGCCATGGGGGCCATTGGTCGGGCTTTCTGCGTAATAGCGCACCCCCGCGGTGAGCTGTACGGGCTGGTCGCCCAGCTTCATGATCTGGCCGACCGACAGCGCAACAGGGACGTTCCACTGGCGGTTGTTCCAGTCGTAGGTCGATTCGGTCTGGATCGTGAAGCTGGTGGCCGACTTCAGCGTGTAGGTGAAGAACGGCTGGATGAACGTGCTGCTGATGTCCTGCCTGCCGCTGCCCGCCACCGACCAGATGTGGTTGGCGAGCACGCCGTAGGTCATCTGTCCATCCACCTTGAGTGCCACCCCGGTGGGCCCGAGACCCCACTTGTCGGCGCTGATGAAGTTGGTGCTGCTGGGAATCAGCATCACTGGCCCCACGCCCCAGATCAGGCCGTTGGCGCCAGGCTTCTTCGGCGAGAAGAAGAAGTTCTGCACCACGTCGCCGATGCCGCTCTGGCTGCCGTCGCCCAGCCCGGGCACATCCTGCCTGACCACCGGCATGATGGTGCGCGAGATGACGTTCCAGTCATCGTTCAGGCTGATCGGCACCACTGGCTGGATGTTCAGCGTGGTCCGGCTGCCGTCGCGGTTGGCGCCGATGTCGCGATCGAAGTTGAACTGGAACGGCAGGCTGATCACCGCTGCGATCGGGTTGGACATCTTCCTGGCCAGTTCCTCGGCGTCCTGCGCTGCGGCCGGGCGAGGCGAGGCAATCAACGCGATCACCACTGCCACCGTGGCGCAGCAAGAGATGACGAAGGTAGTGGCGCGGTGACTGAGATCCTGTTGACAGCCATCAATACTCATTCGGTGTCTCTTCCTGTCTTTGTCGTTCGACTCTAGCACCGTCGCATTGACGCAGCAATTGCACATTTGTCCAGTGAGTGGCGATACGTCAAAGCGAGGTCCTGCCTGGTCGCCATACGCTTCATGCGAGCCTCCTCAGAGCCCCGGGTGCGGGCTCGAGCTGTCGAACACCACCTGGTCCCACCAGCCCAGCCGCTCGAAGAAGTCGCGTGCCATCGCGGGTGGTACACCGTCGGCGATCTCACCCAGTGTCCGGATACCGTCCACGCGATCGAACAGGCGCTTTTCGGCGGCATCGATCGGCAGCACCAGGTCGCGATAGATGTGGGTACGGTTGATCAGCACGGCGGCTGCGCCAGGCGGCAGCCGTTCCTGTATGCAGATCGTGTCCGGCAGGCGGATGGGTACAGATGCGCGCCACGCGTGGTCGGCTTGCTCGCCAAGGTCGTACGGTGGCGTACCGTCCGGATGGTCATCCCGAAAGGCCACCACACTGTGCATCACCATCGTGCCGCGGAACAGTTCGACCGCGGCGAACTGTTCCGGCGCGGTCAACGCGGCGATACGGCCTGCCTGGGGAAGCGTGGCCATCACGCCGCAGCGCGGGCTGTAGGGCGCCTGGCTGAGCCAGCGGGCGAAGCGCAGCCCCCCCTGGGCCAGGAACTCGAACAACTGTGGCACCGAATAGGCGCGATCCTGCGGATTGAGCAGCGCGTCAGCCACGGCCGCTGCGTGCCTGAAGTCGGGCGCCTGTCGCAGCAGGTGCTCCAGCGGATGGCCGGGCGGCAACGACCTGAGCGCGATCATCAGGTCGGCGATGCCCGCGTCGGTGGCGGGCACTCCGATGCGCCGGCAGAAGTCCTGCAGCAGGTAGATGCCGGTGCGGCCGTAGGGGGCATACACCATCAGGTGCATCACGCCGTCGGGCTTGAGCACGCTGCGCAGCGCCTTCAGGCCTGCGACAGGGTCGACCAGGTGGTGCAGCACCCCGGTGCAGACGACCTGGTCGAACTGCATGCCGAGTTCAGCCGCGCGCTCGACGGGCAGCTGGTGCAGTTCCAGGTTGTCGAGCCCGTGCCTGCGTTTGAGTTCGTCGCTGCAGCGCACGCTGGTGGCGCTGAAGTCGATGCCGGTCACGCGCGCGGCAGGCCAGCGCACGGCATGCCTGGCCGCCTGCGAGGTACCGCAGCCGGCGATCAGGATCGAAGGGTCTTCGCGGTAAGGCAGGCCGGGCTGGAACAGGTGATGGTCGGCGCGGCGCCGCTGCGGGTCGGCCCAAAGCTGGCGGTACGGGTCGAGGCTGTCGATCGGCCCGGGATAGGGGTAGCGCTCGTAGAAGGCCTGGACCTGCGCTGCCGCAGCGGTCTCTGGCGAGGGATGGCTTTGCACTGTGGTCACAGTGTCTCCGGAAGTTCCGGCCATGCCCGCACGTTGCAGGCAGTCGAAGCCGGACGTCACCGCCTAGAACGGATCAAGAACGCGCACACCCGTCGGCGCGAAATGCTTGACGTTACGGGTAACCACCGTAGAGCCATGGGCAAGCGCGGTGGCGGCTATCAGCAGATCGGCACCGTCATGCCCCAGCCTGGCTGAATGCCTGCCCCAGAGCCGTGCGGCATTTGCAGAGACCGGCAAGACGCGATCGGCATAGAGATTCAACAGTGTCTCCAGCCACTGCTCCAGCTCGGCGGCAAAGATTGCATCGGATCTGCGTGTCTTCTCGATCCCGCGTTCGATCTCGCCAACACTGACCACGCTGATGAACAGACTGCCCGCCTGTTGCGCCTTGATCCATTGAACTACCTTGCGCGAGGGTCTGGCTTTGCGCAATTCCGAGAGCACCATCGTGTCGAGCAGAAAGCTCACAACTCGATGTCACGCAAGACGAGTTTCTCCGGCGACGCGGCAGGTTCGTTCCGAACGGCCCTCTGCCGCGGCATGGCAAGCAAGTGCGCGACAAAGTCCGGCGCATCGACCTTAGCGCTGCTCTTCAATGCGACATAGGCCTGCTCGGAGAGCACCATCACCGCATCCCTGCCACGCCGGGTGATCCGCTGCGGCTCGCCGCGCAGGGCGGCCTCCACGAGTTCACTCAACTGCGCTTTGGCCGTCTGCATCTGCCATTGGGTCGAGCGCATGCTTGCCCCTCAATCTGGTCTGTTCAACGGACCAGATTCTGGAATCGACGCCCTCGCCTGTCAAGGGATCAGGCGGGTGTCGCCCGGGCTGAAGCGCACGCGGGGTCTGTTCATGGATGCGCCTGCCGCTTGCGAGCGGATGCACCAGGCGGCGACCGCAGGCGTTCTGCATGAGGGCTCGCAGGGTGGGCCGATGAACGAAAAATCCCCGGCAAGCCCATGGCCTGCCGGGGATCGGACCATTGCCATTGCGCGCCAGACGGGCCGCGCAGTCGGCTCGGGCTGATCAGCCGCCCTTCTGGCCCGCAGCCAGGCTCTCGAGCACCGCGTCCAGCGAGAAGGTGCCAACCTTCTGGCTGGGCGGGAACTCCTTGAACGTGGCGATGTACTTGCCGATGAACTCCTGCGCCGGCACGAACATGAACACGCGATCGAGGCGCCAGTGGTCGTAGTCGATCGAGACCTTGTCGGCGATCTCGAACGGATCGGTGCGCAGGTTGAACAGCTTGGGCACGCGCAACGGCACGAAGGGTTCGGCCCAGACCGCGAAGCCGTGGGCGCGCTGCTCCTGGAAGACGATCTTCCACTGGTTGTAGCGCAGTGCCACCAGCGAGCCGTCGTCGTTCCAGTAGAAGAACTCCTTGCGCGGGCTGGGCGCCTTGCCGCCGATAGCCGGCGTGAGGTCGTAGCCGTCGAGGTGGACCTTGAAGGTCTTGTTGCCGACCTTCATGCCCTTGAGCAGCTGCTCTTTCACACCGGGCACACCGGCGATCGTCATGATCGTCGGCAGCATGTCTTCGTGCGAGAAGATGTCGTTGCTGACCGTGCCGGGCTTGATGTGGCCGGGCCAGCGGATCGCGCAGGGCACGCGGTAGCCGCCCTCCCAGTTCTCGTTCTTCTCGCCACGGAACGGCGTGGTGCCGCCATCGGGCCAGGAGAAGCATTCGGCGCCGTTGTCGGTCGAATACATCACGACGGTGTTGTCGGCGAGGCCC
>CAIQON010000252.1 GCA_903873475.1 uncultured bacterium | reverse complement strand
GGTGCGTCCGCAAATGGCATGAAGAGCAAAAACGGCAACTACATCGAACGGTTTCGGTGGCTCAGGCTGCCCGCCGACGCGATTCGCGCCACGATTCGGAACCGGCGCGCATCATCCATGACTTGTTCAGACCTTCCCTAGAGGTTTGAAAACCGACTCGCGCCTTCAGCGGCTCGAGTCTCTTTTCCTGCAAATCTCCCGGAGACTCCATGAAGCGTCGTGATCTGCTCGCCGCCGGCGCGGCATCCCTCATCGCCCCCTGGGCTAACGCCCAGTCGCAGGCCTGGCCCACGCGCGGCCCGATCCGGCTGATCTGCCAGTTTCCGCCCGGCGGCCTCGTCGATACCGTGGCGCGGCTGATCGCGCCGCACCTGCAGCAGGCCCTGTCGCAGACCGTCCTGGTGGAGAACCGGCCCGGCGCGGGCGGCCTGGTCGGCACCGATTTCGCGGCGCGCCAGAACCCGGACGGCTACTCGCTGCTGGTGAGCCATGCATCGGTGCATGTCTATGCGACGGCCACGCGCAACAAGATGCCGTTCGACGCGATCGCCGATTTCACCCACATGGCGATGCTGGTCGAGGCGCCGATGGTGCTGCTGGTGCGTCCGCAGTCGCCGTTCAAGACGCTTGCCGACTACGTCGCGACGGCCCGTGTGAAGCCGGTGCGCTACGGCTCTTCGGGCATCGGTTCGGCGAACCACCTGTTCGGCGAGATGCTGAAGATCGAAGGCAATGCACCCATGCACGACCATGTGCCCTACCAGGGCAGTGCACCGGCGCTGGCCGAGCTCCTGGGCGGACAGATCGACAGCGTGCTCGATCCGATCACGACCAACGTCGACCAGCTCAGGGGCGGTTCGCTGCGCGCGCTGGCCGTGTCCACGCCCGCGCGGCTGCCCGGCCTGCCCGATATCCCGACCTTCGCCGAGGCGGGCTTCCCCTCGCTCACCGGTTCGCAGTGGCTTGGCATGTCGGCGCCGAAGGGCCTGCCGGCGCCGATCGCGCAGCGGCTCACCTCGCTGATGCCGGAAATCCTCGCGCGCCCGGACATCATGAAGCGGCTGGACGACCTGCAGACCCTGCCGCGCAAGAGCCCGGTGACCGGGGCGGAGTTCAACAAGCTTATCGAATCGCAGATCACTACCTGGAGCGCGGTGGCGCGGCGAGCGAAGGTGGAAGTGATCGCCTGATCCTGCGGGTGGCGCTCGGGGTCGCGGTCAGTTCGCCTTGATGCCGGCGGCCTTCACCACGCGACCCCACTTCTCCATGTCGGCAGCCATGTAGGCGCCGAACTGGGGCGGCGTCATCCGCAGCACCGTCGCGCCGTCGTTGTCGAGCTGCTTCCGGATCTCGGGGAGTTCCTGCACTGCCGTGACTTCCCGATGCAGGCGCTCGATGAGGGCCGCCGGGGTGCCTGCGGGCGCGAGCAGCCCGAACCAGTTCACCGTTTCGTAGTCGGGGACGCCGGCCTCGGCGATCGGGGGCACGTCCGGCAGGATCGGATTGCGTTGCAGGGATCCCACCCCCAGCGCACGAAGCCGGCCGGCGCGCACATGCGGCACGGTGGCCAGCAGGCCGCCGAACGTGAGGTTCGCATGCCCCGCGACGACATCGACGGTCGCCGCGCCTGCACCTTTGTAGGGCACGTGCAGCATGTCCACCTTCGCGGTGTAGTTGAACAGCTCGGCCGCGAGGTGGCTGACGCTGCCCACGCCCGCCGAGGCGTACTGCAGCTTGCCCGGATTCTTCCTGGCGAGGGCGAGCAGTTCCGCAACCGACCGGGCGGGCACGCCGGGATGCACTACCAGCACGATCGGGCTGCCCGCCACGATGGCCACCGGCGCGAACGACCGGATCGGGTCGAAACGCCCCTTGAGGTCGTACAGCCACGGGCTGACCACATGGGCCAGCGAGGCCACCAGCAGCGTGTAGCCATCGCGCGCGGCATTGGCCGCCAGCTCGGTGCCGATGATGCCGCCGGCACCGGCGCGGTTGTCGACGACCATCTGCGTGCCGAGGCGTTCGCTCATCGCCATCGCGACGATGCGCCCGGTGACATCGCTGCCGCCGCCCGGCGGAAACGGAATGATCAGGCGGATGGGCTTGGCCGGATAGGCCTGCGCCACGGCCGTGCCGGCGGCTGCGACTGCGGCTGCGGCTGCAATTGCAACTGCAACTGCAAGTACGACGAGTGCATTCGCACCGAGCGTCGTGGCATGCAGCAGTGCGCGTGCTGCCATGCTCAGGCGTCCGGCCACACGGACCGCGCGGTCTCGACCAGCAGGCGCAGCTTCGCGAACTGCTGGTCGGCCGTCATCACGGTGTTGCCGACATTGCCGGAGAAACCGCACTGCGGGCTCAGGCACAGCCGGTCCATCGAGACGAAGGCAGAAGCCTCCTTGAGCCGCGCGCGCAGCATCTCCGGGTCTTCGAGGTCTGGCGACTTGGTGGTCACCAGGCCAAGCGCCACGGTCTTGTCCTCCGGCATGTACTTCAGGGCGTCGATCGGGCCGGCGCGCGGGCTGTCGAACTCGAGGAAGTAGAAGCGCGCGTTGAGCCGTCGGAACAACTGGTCGGCCATGAACTCGTAGCCGGCATCGGCCTGCCAGAAGCCGAGGCGGTTGCCTCGGCAGACGTGGATGCCGACGGTCATGCCCGCCGGTGCGGTGGCGATCACCGCATTGATCACCGTCACATAGGTCTCGACCAGCGTGCGCCAGTCTTCGCCGCGGCGTTCAAGCACGGCTCGGATCTCCGGGTCGCCGAACTTCACCAGCGAGGTCTCGTCGATCTGCAGGTAGGTGCAGCCGGCTGCATGCAGCGCGGCGAACTCGCTGCGATAGACCTCGATCACGTCGGCCCAGAAGCCGTCGAGCGAGGTGTATGCATCGCGCAGGATGGCATCGTTGCCGCCCATGAAGTGCAGCACGATCGGCGAGGGCACCGTCATCTTCGGCGTGCACTGCGTGATCGAGCGCACGAAGGCGAGGTGGTCGGCGAAGATCGGGCCGGTCCAGCGCAACGGCTTGTGGATGACCAGCTTCTCGACCGGGATGGTGTCGCCCTTCGCGTTGCGATGGACGAAGTCGCCCGGCTCCGCCTTCAGGCCACCCGAGCCGAGCGCCTTGCGGAAGAAATCGACGATGTAGTTCTGCCGGCGGAACTCGCCGTCGCTCACCACGCGCAGGCCGGCCGCTTCCTGCCGCGCGACGACTTCGCGGATGGCATCGTCTTCGATGACACGCAGTTCGTCGTCCGACAGCAGGCGCTTGCGGCGCTGCTCGCGCGCTGCGATGAGATGGGCGGGCCGTAGCAGGCTGCCGACCTGGTCGGCGCGGAACGGGGGTGAATGCGGTGCGGCGGTCATGCGCTTCCCTTCGTGCTTTGTGCTTTGTGTCCGGTTTCGGCTTCACCCGTCGTGCGGTTTCCGAGGCCGAGCCGCGGATGCGCAGATGCTCCGCCATGGGGAAGAAGGCGTCAATCGGGTGGAGAGACGGGTGGGGAGACGGGCATCGGGCTGCGTGGGCGGACAGGGTCTGGCCTCTGCCATCCTCGCGCGGTCCTTGCCCAGACCCGCAGCCTCCGACTACCCTCGGTTTCCTGCGTGGCATCCCTGCGCAGCAATCGCGGCATGGCCAGCGCGCGCTGCACCGAAGCGCGTCCAGACGTTGACCCATCGACGCAGCCCGCCGCATCACGGAGGAGAACCATGCGCCATCTCGCGATCGCCATCTTCGCCATCACCTTTCCGCTCACGCATGCTGCTGCGCAGCCGTTCCCGGCCAAGCCCCTGCGCATGGTGGTCCCCACGGCACCCAGCGGTTCCGCCGATATCATGGGCCGGCTCGCCGCCGAGCACCTGCAGAAGCGCCTGGGCCAGCCCGTCGTGGTCGAGAATCGTCCCGGTGCGGGACAGACCATCGCCACCAACGCGGTCGCGCGCAGCGAGCCGGATGGATACACGCTGCTGCTGGTGACCGTGAGCTACGTCATCAACCCCGCGATCTATCCGAAGCTGCCCTTCGATCCGAACACGGATCTCACCGGCGTCGCGATGCTGGGCCGTGGGCCGCTGCTGGTGGCGGTGCATCCGTCGTTGCCCGTGCGCTCGGTGAAAGACCTGATCGCGCTGGGACGGGCCCGGGCGGGCAAGCTCGACTTCGGCAGTGCAGGCGCCGGCACCATCCCGCATCTCGCCGGGGAACTGTTCGCGAGCTACGCGAAGGTACCCCTGGTGCACGTGCCCTACAAGGGCATTGCCCCCGCCGTCGCTGCTGCCGTGGCGGGCGAAGTGCCCATCGTGTTTTCCAGCACACCTGCGGTCAGCCCGATGATCAAGGCGGAACGGCTGCGTGCGCTGGCGGTTACCACCGCGAAACGTGCGGCCTTCATGCCCGAGTTGCCCACGGTCGCGGAAGCCGGCGTGCCCGGCTACGACGTGGCGACCTGGTGGGGCGTACTGGCGCCTGCGAAGACGCCCGTAGCCATCGTCCATCGGCTGGGCGACGAACTCCGCAAGGGCATGGCGTCCGACGATGCCACCAGCGTGATCATCGCCAACGGCGCGGTACCCGAACTGCAGATGATGCCGGAGCAGTTCAATACGTTGTTGACATCGGAAATCGCCGCCTGGAAGAAGATCGTCCAGGAACGCAACATCAAGGCGGACTGACCAGGCCCAGCGCCTTCAGCATGTCGCGGGTGAAGGTGCGTTCGTCGTCGAGGAACGACTGCAGCGTGCCGCCAGTGATGAAGTGGTCGGTCCAGTTGTGGGCGGCCAGTTCGTCCTGCCATTGCGGGTGCTCGACGGCGGCGGCGAGCGCCTGCGTCCACCAGGCCAGCTGGCTGGCGCCGATGCCCGATGCGGCCAGCACGCCACGCCACTGTCCGATGACGCATGGCACCGACAGCTCCGTCCATGTCGGTGCGTCGGCGAACACCCCCGACAGGCGCGCGGGCGAGGACACCACCAGCGCGCGCACCGTGCCGGCCTCGAGCGCCTTGCGTGCGCTGACTGCCGAGATCACGCCGAGCTGCGCATTACCCGCGGCCACGTCGTCCACCGCGTAGGGCGCGGACTCGAACACGCGCAGGTCGAGCTTGCGCGGATCGGCGCCCACGTGCGTGAGCAGCTGGCCCATCGCGATGTGGCTGGTGCTGCCGATGGCGGTGGCGAGGGAAATCCTGATCGCACCAGGATCGGCGGCGAGCATCGCGATCAAGGCAGTCGCATCCCTGATGGATGAATCGGCTGCCACCACGAATGCCAGGTACTCGGTGAACAGGTTCGCCACCGGCGTCAGCGCCGCATGGTCGAAATCGCTGATGCCGAGGATACGATTGCTCATCAACGGCGGCGCGCTGATCGACAGCACGTGCGGATCTCCGGCACGCGCGCGCAACGCATCCCACGCGTGGCCCCCGCCGTTGCCCGGCAGGTTGGTGAGCTTGATCGGCACATCGACCAGCCTTGTCGCCTCGAGGATGCGCATCAGGGTGCGTGCGGGACGATCCTGTCCGCCACCCGGAGGCGTGCCGACGATGAACTCGACTTCGCGGGTGGGGCGCCAGTGTGCCTGGGTGTTCGATGGATTCAGCATGGTCCGTCGTGCGGTATGGCTCGCATGCGTGACGAAGACGTTGGCACAGGATTTCCTGAAGTTAGACCTCAGCGTAGCATAGGGAATCGTCACACCCGCACGACCGAGGACCGCCATGGCGGACAAGCCACTCACTGGCAAGATCGATCCCCAACGCATCGTGATGCGTGACATTCCGCGACCGCTCGCGGACGGTCATCGAAGCGTTCCTGGCGCTCACGGATCTTGCGGGAACGGTGTCCGTGCAATGTATGAACTGGGCATCGATGCAGCAATTCCTGCCGCGGTGCTCAACCCGATGCTGCCCGGGGCGCGCATGGTCGGGCCGGCGGTCACCGTGCGCAACATCAGGCAGTCGGAACCGCCGACGTTGGGCGCGATGGAACGCAGGTCGAAGCAGGCTGATCTCGAGGCGCACAACCTCGCCGGGCCGGGCGACGTGATCGTGATCGAGGGTGCCGTCGACGTGTCCAGTCTCGGCGGCAATTCGTGCACCCTCGGCCACCGGCAGGGCGAGGCCGGCGCGATCATCGACGGTGCCGATCGCCGACGTGCCGGTGAATGCTGGAGACGTGGTGATCGGCAACGACAACGGGCTGTGCATCGTGCCGCGCGAGCGCAGTCCTGAAACAGATGCGAGACAACGACCTCTTCCGCCGCTTCCCCAACATCCCCATGATGCGCGACGCCGCCCGCCGGCGTCTTCCCCGCTTCGCCTTCGAATACCTCGACGGCGGCGCCGGCACCGACACCGGCATCGACCGTAACTGGCACGCGCTGGACGCCGTCGAGATCGTCCCGCGCTACGGTGTCTGCACTGCGCTGCCGCCGGTCGATGCCGAACTCTTCGGGCGCCGCTATGCGGGACCAGTCGGCGTCGCGCCGATGGGCAGCCCGTCGATCTGTTTCCCGGGTGCCGACCGCATGCTCGCCGCCGCCGCCCAGGCCGCGCGATTGCCCTACACGCTCAGCGCGGTCGGTGGAATGACGATCGAGGAGGCGGCCGCGGTCGCGCCGGACGTGTTCTGGTTCCAGCTGCCGAGGCTGTCGCTCGATGGCCATCGCATCGGCCTGGACATGGCACGCCGTGCGCAGGCGGCTGGCGCCCACGCACTGATCCTCACCACGGACACGCCCGTACGCACCACGCGGCCGCGCGAAGTGCACAGTGGCGTGACTACCCCATTTCGCGTCGACCTGCGGATGATGGCCAGCATCATCGGTGCGCCTTCATGGCTGCTGGCGATGCGTCGGCATGGTGTGCCGCGCTTCGCCAGCTTTCGCCAGTACGCGCCGAACGCGGGCCTGGCCGAGATGGCCGAGTTCGTGGGCCGGCAGACGCCGGGCGCGTTCAGCTGGGACGAGGTCGCGCTGTTCCGCGACCACTGGAAGGGGCCGCTGCTGGTGAAGGGCATCCTGCATCCCCGTGACGCCGAGCGGGCGCTGGCGATCGGCTGCGATGGCATCGTCGTCTCCAACCACGGTGGGCGACAGGTCGATGCATTGCCACCGCCGGTGGACGTCCTGCCCGCGATCGTGCGTGCGGTCAACGGCCGCGCGACGGTGCTGATGGATTCCGGCGTGCGCAGCGGCACCGACATCGTGCGCGCCGTGGCGCTCGGGGCCGATGCGGTGCTGATGGGCAAGTGCTTCCTGTGGAGCATCGGCGCGCTCGGTGAGCGCGGGCCGGAGCATGCGATGGACCTGCTGCTGGGCGAGGCGCGCGCGTCGCTGGGGCAGGTCGGGGCGTTGACGCTGAGCGAGGCTCGGGCGGCGGAGGTCCGGCATCCGGGGGCGTACGCTTTCGAGTAGCAGGCTCGTCAGTGGTCAGTCATCTGGCCAGAAGCACTCAGCGCTACTCTTTCACGATCAGGTTCGCCGCCTCGATCATCGGCCGCCAGCGCGCACTCTCGCTAGACACGAAGCGGTTGAATGCCTCCATGGTCATCGGCTCGGGCAGCAGCCCGTAGCGGCTGAGCTGCTTCTGCATCTCGGGCCGGGCGAGGAAGGTGGACAGCTCGGCATGCAGACGCACGGCAACCGGCCGCGGGAAGCCTGCCGGCGCAGACAGCGCACACCACGTCGAACTCACCAGCGACGGGTGACCCAGTTCCCGGAACGTCGGTACGTCCGGGTAGTCCGTCAATCGCTGCGGCGATGGCTTCGCCCATCACGTGGCCGTCCGAACCGACGCCCGCCGAGGCGAAGGTCAGCGGCTTGCCGACGGTCTTGCCGTAGTCGATGAGCTCGGCCACCGTATTCACCTTCGTGCTCGGATGCACCGCGAGCATCACCGGTGCGCCTGCAATGTAGGCGATGTGGGTGAAGTCCTTGATCGGGTGGTAGGGCGTCTTCGGCGCGATCACCGGCACCAGCGACATCGTCGTGAGGTTCGTCACCCCCAGCGTGTAGCCATCGGGCTCTGCCCTGGCGACGGGCGAGGGTGTTCGTGCCTTGCAGGGCGGCAACGGCGAACGTCATTGCAGTGAGGAATCTCGGCATGGCCTCTCCTTGGATCGCGGAACGTTGCCACCGCAGACAGTGGCAGCATTGCGGCGTAAATACAGCATGCGTACAATCATTCAGCCATGTCCATCCAGTTCGAGTGGGATCCGAGCAAGGCGCAGGTCAATCTTCGCAAGCACAAGGTCTCCTTTGAAGACGCTCGATCCGTCTTCTCGGACGAGCGTGCGCTGCTGATAGATGACCCCGACCACTCCGAATTGGAGGACCGATTCGTTCTCCTCGGGTTGAGCCATAGTCTGCGCGTCCTCGTGGTGGTTCACTGCTACCGAGCCGAGGGCCGAGTCATTCGCATCATTTCGGCGCGCAAGGCTGACGCAGACGAGCAGGTCCTCTACTGAAAGGCGACCCTATGCGCAAACACTACGACTTCACCAACGCACGGAAGAACCCTTACGCCGCTCAGCTGAAGAAGCCGGTAACCATTCGCCTCGACGAGGGATCGATATCCTATTTCAAGGGAATGGCTGAAGAGACCGGCATTCCATATCAGAGCCTGATCAACCTGTACCTGAAAGAATGTGCGGCTACTGGAAAGCGGTTGAGTCTGGCCTGGAAGTCGGCGGCAGTGAAGAACGCAGCCTGACGCGACGCTCCCTTGGCGCGCCTTCATCTCTTGATCGGGCACCTGGTATGGGCTGGTCGCCCCGCGTGGCACGCCACGGTCCGTCGTGATGCGACTGCATCAAGAGGTGGTCGCACTGCTCCGGCAGCCGTCGATCAGGGGAAAGCTGCTGGCGGAAGGCGCAGGGCCGGTTGGCAACACGCCCGAGCAGTTCCGGGCATTCATCGAGGCGGAGATCGCGAAGTGGGGCAAGATCATCCGGGCAGCCGGGTTGACCACCAGCACGCTCAGGCCGTTGACGGCGAGGGTGACCGGGATCAGGTCGCGATTCGGGTCGAACGGCAGCGTCTTGAACAACGCGGGCGCGATCGCGATGCCACCGACATGGCCGAAAGCGATCGAATACCCGTCGGCCGCCGACTTGGCGACGTTGTCGAGTGCAAGCGTGCCGCCCGCGCCGGCGCGGTTCTCGACCAGCACAGGCTGCTTCAGGACCTCGCCCAGTTCCTGGGCGATCAGCCGTCCGGCAATGTCGGCACCACCGCCAGGGGCGAACGGCATGACCAGGCGCATCGGGCGGTTTGGCCAGGCCTGCGCGAAACCGTTTGGGGCAAACAGGCACAGCGCGACGAAAATGGAGAGGCGGCGCATCGGTGTGTTCCTGTGTCTGGGGGTCAAAAGGCATCCTGCCAGACGATGTGAGGCGCTGGCTGCGTCGTTGGCCTGCGTCTTGCTTTTTCCTGCAGGCTCCCGGTACGTCTCTGTACCATCCTCCCAAAGCAATCCTTCGACAGGTCTTCCACACATGGCTGCCTCTTCGTTCGTCACCGCCCTCGCTACCACCGTCGCGGCAGCCTTCGCCGCCGCTCCCGTCCATGCCCAGTCCTGGCCCGAAAAACCGATGCGCATCATCGTTCCCTGGGCGCCCGGTGGCAGCACCGACATCGTCGGCCGCATGCTCGCAGCCGACCTGTCGAAGCGCTTCGGCCAGAACGTGGTGATCGAGAATCGCGCCGGTGCCGGGTCGATCGTCGGCCTGGAGTTCGCCTCGGCGGCCGCGCCCGATGGCTACACCTGGATGCTCACCTCCACCGGCTACGGCTTCATCATCCAGAAGGCGAAGGTCGACCTCGTCAACAGCTTCGCGCCGGTGGCGATGATCGGCACCAGCGATAGCGCACTGGTGGTGCATCCAAGCTTCCCGGCGGCCAACGTGAAGGAGCTGATCGCGCTCGCGCGCAAGCGGCCGGGCGAGATCAACTACGCCTCGTCGGGCATCGGCGGCTTTCCGCACCTGAACACCGAGCTGTTCATGCTGCTGTCGAAGACCCGGATGACGCATGTGCCGTTCAAGGGCGGCGGGCCGGCGCTCGCCGACAACGTGGCCGGCAACTCGCAGTTGCAGATCGGCTCGCTGCCCGGTGCGCTGCCGTTCATCAAGAGCGGCCGGCTGCGCCTGATCGCCATGGGCGGGCCGAAGCGCAACCCGGCCTTCCCCGACGTGCCCACCATCAACGAGTCGGGCCTGCCGGGCTACGAGTCGCAGATCTGGTTCGGGCTGTTCGCGCCGCGTGCGACACCGGTGGGTATCATCGGCCAGATGCACGGTGCGATAAACGCGCTGCTCGAGGTGCCGGACATGGTGCGCCGTCTCGACGAGCAGGGCGTGGTGACGTCGCGCCGTACCACCGCCGAATTCGCCAGGCTGATGGAAGCCGAGACCGCGAAGTGGGCGAAGGTGATCAAGGCGGGGAACGTCGTCGGCGAATGACCTGTACGGATGGAACGCTCCTGAACGGGCGCGGCTGGCTTAGCGTGCCTGCTACCGAGGCCTGAATATGAACGTGAGAACCGGCGCCGCAGCACTGCGCACGTTGTTGATCGCACTTGCCCCCGCAATCGCCGGCCTGGTGCACGCCCAGGAGACCTGGCCGTCCCGGCCGATCACGCTGATCGTGCCGTTCCCGCCCGGTGGCGCGGGCGACATCGTCGCCCGGCCGCTGGCGAACCAGCTCGACCGCCTGTTCAAGCAGCCGGTCATCGTCACCAACCGGCCAGGGGCCGCGGGTGCGATCGGCACCGCTGCCGCTGCGGCATCGAAGCCCGACGGCTACACGCTGCTGGTGACCATCTCGTCGTTCAGCACGGTGCCGGAGGTCGATGCCCTGTTCAAGCGGCCGCAGGCCTTCACCCGCGAGCAGTTCATCCCGATCGCGCGGTTGACCGCCGATCCGCCGCTGCTGGTGGCCAACCCGGCGGCACAGTGGCGATCGGTGAAGGAACTGGTCGCCGCCGCACGCAAGCGGCCGGGCGAGATGTTCTATGCGCACTCGGGCCTGTATGCCCCGCAGCATACGGCGATGGAGATCTTCGCCACCGCAGCCGGCATCCGGCTGCAGGACGTGCCGTACGTGGGTGGCGCGCCGGCGATGGCCTCGGTACTCGGTGGGCATGCCACCATGCTGGCTGCGTCCCCGGCGCTGTCGTCACCGCATGTGAAGGCGGGCAAGGTGCGGGTCTACGGCACCTGGGGTGCCGAACGCAACGCGCTCTACCCCGATGTGCCGACGCTGATCGAACTGGGCTACAAGGCCGAGTTCTACAACTGGACGGGGGTCTTCGCAGTGCGCGGTACGTCCGAGCCGATCGTGCGCCAGTTGCGCGACGCGGTGCGCCAGGTGGTCACCGGCGAGGAATACCGGTCGGCGATGTCCAGGGTGCTGACGCCGGTGGCCTTCCAGGATTCGCCGGAGTTCCAGAAGTTCCTCGAGGTGGATGCGAGACGAGTGAGCGAGGCGATCCGGACGATGCGCAAGCCAGCGGAGTAGGCGCCCTCCGTCGCCTAGCTTTCTGCCCCGGAACGCACGATCAACGGCCTTGCGTTGCCGCGCAGTATCTGTTCGATGCCGGTTTCGTCGAGTCCCGAGGCGCGCACGTTGGCCACCCCGCGGGCCATCTCGAATGACGGATAGTCGCTGCCGAATACCAGCCTGTCGGTGCCGAGTACCTCTGCCGCCAAGCGTATCGCCCTTGGGTCGCCGGATGCGGTCTCGTAGTGGAAGCGGCGCAGCGCTTCCACTGGTGGCGGCATCGCGACGCTGCGGTCGCCCGCGTGGACCCGGCGCCAGTACTCTTCCAGCCGCTCGGTGAGGAAGGGCAGCACACCGCCGAGGTTGGCCAGGATTACGCGCAGCCGCGGGCGGCTGTCCAGCGCGCCACCGTAGAGCAGGCGCAAGGCCGCGACGCTGATGTCGGTCTGGAAGCCGAACGAGCCGGTCAGCCAGCCATGCGGCGCGAGGACGCTGTCCAGGCTCGACGGATGGTTGGGCAGCAGCAGCAGCGTCACGCCGAGCGACTCGACGCGATCGAGGAACGGTGCAACGGACGGATGGTCGACGAACACGCCACCGGTCTGCACCGAAATGCCGACCCCACAGTGTCCAAGCCGAAGCACCGCATGTTCGAGTGCCTCGATGGCCGACCGGATGTCGCGCATCGGCACTGACGCGAACGGTACGAACCGTGTCGGGTGCTTCGCGGAGAGCCCAGACAGTTCCTCGTTCGCCGCGCGCGCGACCTCGCGACCCTCGCCGATCTCAAGCGCATCGATGCCGCTGACGTTCTGCAGCCGCAGGATCTGCGTATCGATGCCCGCGGCGTCCATCATCGCCAGCCGCCCTGCGATGTCGTTCTGTTCCGGCCTCAGCGGACGGCCGACGCCGGGCGCCGACCAGACGATCTCGCGCCCGTCGACGGCTTCGATTCGCGGGTAGGACGTGCGCTGCCTCAACCGGTCGAGGAATGCGAGCGGCTGATAGTAGGCATGAAAATCGATGGCCATTTGGGTACGCTCCGAGGGCTGGTTCCGACTCTTTCAGATGTGAGGTTCAGGCATGACACTCGACGCCGTTCGCAGGACACAGTTCATTCTGGACATGACGCACGCCGATGGCGGCTTGCAGGTTCCGGTGCCGACGGTCCGCGTGGCGGTCCTGGCCGCGATCCGCAATCCGCTTGCCTTCGGGCAGGCCGGAAGCCTGGACCTGCTCACGGATCTGTCGTGCGAGGTTGCGGAGCACTGCCTGCCCAGGGCGATCGCGCTGCTCGGTGCGCCGGCCGAGGCCTACGGAAAGGGAGCGGTCGTCGGTACCGGCGGTGAACTCGAGCATGCCGCGGCGCTGCTGCACCCGGCGCTGGGCGTGCCGATGCGCGCGTCGATCGGTGGCGGAAAAGCGCTCATCGGGGCGGCTGCCAAGGTCGGCGCGCCGGGCACGGTGCTCGACGTGCCGATCAACCACAAGGACGACATCTGGTCGTTCGATCACCTCGATACCCTGACCGTGGCCATGAGCGATGCGCCGCTTCCGGATGAGATCCTCCTGGTGATGGTGTTCGCGGCTGGTGGCCGTATCCGGGCCCGCGTGCAACGGCGACCGCCGCCCGCACCCGCGACAGCGCCCGCTGGCAGCTAGTTAGTCGGCTTTCGCGCCCGAACTCTGCACGACCTTTTCCCAGCGCGCGCCTTCGGCGCGAATGAATTTCAGAAAATCGTCCGGTGATCCGGTTACGGGCTCCGCACCGAGGGTGAGCATCCGGTCGCGTACCTCGGCTGTGGCCATGAACTTGACGATCTCGACATTGAGCCGGCTGATCGTCGCAGCAGGGGTGCCGGCCGGTGCGATAACGCCGAACCACGAGGCAACCTCGTAGCCCGGGCTGACCGTCTCGGCGAGGGTGGGTACATCCGGCAGCAGCGCGGAACGCTTGCCGCTGGTCACTGCCAGTGCCTCGAGCTTGCCTGCCTTGACCAGAGCCAGCGCCGATGGCATCAGCTCGATCATGACCGGGATTTCGCCTGCCATCAGGGCCGACAGTGCCGGGCCGCTGCCTCGGTAGGCGATGTGCGCGATATCGAGCTTGAGCAGCGTCTTCAGCAGTTCCATCGAGAGATGGGTGGTGCTGCCGGCGCCGCCCGAGGCGTAGTTCATCTGCCCAGGCCGCTTGCGAGCGAGTGCCACCAGGTCCTTCGCCGACTTTACGGGCAGCGACGGATGCACCAGCATGATCAGCGGCACGTTGGCGACCTGCGCGATCGGCGCGAAGTCCTTGATCGGGTCGTAGCCGATGCGCTTGTAGAGCCATTGGTTGATCGCGTGTGTGGAGGCGTTGCCGAGCAGCAGGGTCGTACCATCGGGGGGCGCCTTGGCCACGACCTCCGCGCCGACGCTGCCACCGGCGCCGACACGGTTGTCGATCACGACCGTCGTCTTCAGCGCATCGCCCAGCCGCTGTGCGACCAGCCTGCCGAGCAGGTCCGCCGTACCCCCGGGCGGGAACGGCACCACCAGGCGCATCGGCTGCCCCGGGCTCTGCGCAAGGCTGTTGACTGAGAGGAGCAGCGCGAACGCTGCGAAGGCAATAGGGCTGCGACCAACTGCGCGCTTAATCATCGACCGACTCCTTTAGGTTGGGACAACCACAGGTGGGTACAGATCAACAGCAAGCCCTGTGCCACAGAGTGGGAGGGACAGGAGGGTGTGAGATTTCACGGGTTGGGCGGGACCTGCTCGAGGTCGAGGGTGGACTCGGCGTGTACGTCCCACTGCCGGATGCCGCTGCCGCGAAGCGCGCGGCGCAGTGCCCCCTGGAAGCCGGACGCGCCGCGCGTGACGATGCGCATGCGTCTTCCCTCGGCGGCCGCCCTGGCGGCGTGGGTCGACAAGGCCTCCCGCAGCAGGGCCGGATCGAGGTCTGCGGATGCGGTCACGGACCATGCCGGAGATAGTGCGCTGCCGGCCGCATCCGACTGCCGCCCCGCCGGCATGCCATGCGCCTGCTGCACAGGGGCGCC
Organism: uncultured bacterium; assembly: GCA_903873475.1. Classification (GTDB taxonomy): domain Bacteria; phylum Pseudomonadota; class Gammaproteobacteria; order Burkholderiales; family CAIKXV01; genus CAIKXV01. The sequence continues at coordinate 40,850 of CAIQON010000252.1, read as the reverse complement.
GGCGAAGCAGACCGCGTCGGCGTGTAGCGGATCGCCGAGCAGTTTTCGCCATGCGAGCGCGCCGACGAAGGGCATGCCCAGCGTGTCCGTGACCAGCACGAAGGGGCTGCCGGCGATCTCGGTATTGAGCGGCGTCCCGTGCGGCCCGTCGAAGAACAGTACCGCGCCAGGATCGCGCCCCAGCGATGGCATGTCCAGCGCAGCAGCCGGCCCGCGCAGGACCCAGTGGCCGACACAGGGGTCCGCCGGATCGGTGCCCGCGTAGGATGCGGCGACCGAGCCGTTCGCGCGCTCCCCGTCGATGGACTCCACCCAGGCCCAGTGCCCGAGATGCCAGGCGTCGAGCTGGCGGGCTTCCTGCACCCGGGCCGTGACCACGAACAGCGGGGCATCGACCGGCAGCGCCAGCGTCTCGACGGTGACCACGGTACCCAGCGTGCCGCTGAACGAAGGGCCCGCCGAGCCCAGGACATTTAGCGGGCGCACGACGCAGGCGGACAGCGGGCTTGCACGGCAGGTCAGCACCTGCCCAGAGTTGCGCTCCTCTGGGGATAGTGCTCGCTCGCTGCAGGTATCGTGGTCCACCTCGCCGCTGGTCAGCAACGTCTTGCACATTCCGCAGATCCCCGCCCGGCAGCAGTATGCGATCGGCACACCGGCCGCGACCATCGCGTCGAGCAGGGGCGTGCCCTGAGGGCAGGAGACGGTCACTGGTGCAGGCAGACCCTCGATCCGGATTTCGTGGATATTGGTCAGCAAGCGAAGAACCCTTGACGTGCGACCTTACAGGCTGATAATTGCATGACTTTTCGAGAACCTGCGCCGGGCGCAGGCCACGCCGACATGTCTGACCAGAACTTCTTTCTTGCCAAGACTTTGTTCCGCGAATTCGAACGCAAGCATCTTGCGTTCGTCGGTACGCTGGAGGATCTCGACCTGGTATGGGCCATCGGCTACGGGCAGAAGTCCGGACATCCAGTCGGGCTCAAGGAGCTGGTCCTCGCGGATTTCGGTGCACCCAGCACGGTGCAGCGCCGGCTGAATCGGCTGCGCTCGCGCAAGGCGATCGTGCAACGAGTATCGGTCGAGGACGCCCGGCGCGTCGAGTTCCACCTGACCGAAGAGACGATCCACAGGCTTGAGGCATACAAGGCGTTCATCCTCGAGAACGGCATGGCGTCGCGCGATCCGGAGATCGCGGCTAAGACCCGCAGCGCAGGTGCTGCGCGGGACACCTGGACGGCCTGACACCTGACGCCGTCCTTCCGGGGACCCGTACAGCCCGGGACCAGCTACTCGATCTGCGGGTAAAGCGGAATGCGGATGCCGATCTTCGCGAAGCGCGCCCGGCAGTTCTGGATGCACTGCACGAATGCCTTGTGCTCCGCCTCCGGTGGGCAGAAGCCGAGGCGCGCCTTGGCGGCGATCGCCTCGGCCTCGATCATGATGCTGTCGACGTCGTCCTCGAGCATGAAGATCGAATGGAAGCCCTTCATCTCGACGTTCTCGATCACGTCGCGTACCGCGAGCTCGACCTCGTCGAGTTGGGCCCGGGTCATGTGCGGCGCGCGTTCTTCGAGGAACGCCCAGCCGAGTTCCACGTGCCGGACTTCATCCTGGTTGATCAGGCGAATCACCTCGCGCGTCACCGGCTCGTCGGTCCACTGATAGCGGATGTTGAATATGTCGACTGCGATGCCTTCCGAGATGATGTGCCAGGCGGCGATGCCGGCCTCGGCTGAGACATTCGGGTTGAATGCCAGCCGGTCGCGGAAGCCCGCGACCACCAGCTTCACGATCGCATCGTGCGGAGGCGGCTCCTGGATGTAGCCACCCATCGCGTCGGCCAGCAGGAACGACGCCTCGCAGTGCCGCGCTTCTTCGAACACCTTCGAGGCGAGCAGAAACTTGGTTTCGATCGGCTGGTCGCCCTCGAGGCAGAGCCGGATGCACATAGAAGGCGACTCGACGATGCCGGTGTACTCGGTCCACGCCCGGCGGCTCCAGCACAGGCGGGCCGCGTCGAGCTGTTCCTGCGAGTACTTGCTGCGATCGAAGGTGTGGTACGGGATGTCCTTGCGTGCATCCCAGGTCAGGTTCTTCGCGTCGGACCACATCCGTGCGGTGACCGAGTCGCGCGATTCCGTCGAGAGCGGAAAGCGTTTCTCGCGAAGGCCGAGGGCGTGCAGTCCGCGCTCGGGCGACCCCTTGGCATAGAGACTGGTGTAGGGGTTCGGGGCCAACTGGGCGCTCATCTGGGTCTCCATTCGGCGATGCCCGTGAGGGCTGGAGAAATCATGCTAGGGCACGCTTCTCCGGAGCGTCAATACACCGTAGTCACATTGACTCCAATTCGTCGCACGGCCGCCGCATGACCACCCGCTGAATCATCGCCGGCTTCGGGCTGCCGGTCTCGCCCTCTTCGAAAGCGATCACCGACAGCCCGGGGAACGCCTCGCGCAGTTCGCCTGGTCGCAGCAGGAACTCAGGATTCGTCGGGCGGCCGAAGCGCTCGTTGCCGACCATGAAGGTCTCGTAGATCAGCAGTCCGCCCTCGGCGAGCGCGGCTGCGATCCGCGGGAACAGCGGGCGGTGCAGGTAGTTCGTGACCACGATCGCGGAGAAGCGCCGCTCGCCCAGCGGCCACGGGCTGCCGTCTTCGAGGTCGGCCTGGATGAACTCGACGCCGGGCAGGTTGCACAGGTCGTCCGGTCCGCCCGTGCCGGGCCGCTGGCGATCGACCGCGACCACCGGCAGGCCGCGCTCGGCGAACCAGCGGACGTGGCGCCCGCTGCCGCAGGCGATGTCCAGCACCGGGCCGGTGGTGACCTCGGCGCTCCAGCGGGTGATCCATGGGGAGGGCGCAATGGGCATCGTCATGCCACGATGGTATTCGAGCCCCGGTGCTGGCGCCGCGTCGACTGGCTCTCGATCTGCTAACGTCGGCCGCATGTCACTCTCCCCCGACCTTCTCTCCCCCCGCGGCATCGCCATCGTCGGCGCCAGCGGCGACATCACCCGCTTCGGCGGCCAGACCGTCCGCGCGCTGAACACCTCGGGCTATACCGGCGGCGTGTATCCGGTGAACCCGAAGTACGGCGAGATCGATGGCCGCCGGTCGTATGCGTCCGTCGCCGCGATCGACGGTCCCTGCGACCTGGCGGTGATCGCGCTGCCGGCCGCGCACGTGGCCGGCGTGGTCGCCGAGTGCGGGCGCAAGGGCATCGGGCATGCGGTGGTGCTCGGTGGCGGCTTCCGCGAGATCGGGCCCGAGGGCGAGCGGCTCGAACAGGAGATGCTCGCGGCCGCGCGGGCGGGCGGCGTCCGGCTGATCGGCCCGAACTGCATCGGCCTGGTGAACGTGCATGCGAACGTCGTGGCCGCCTTCGGCAGCCTCACGCGTCCGCCGAAGCTGCAGCCGGGCGGGGTGTCGGTGGCGGTGCAGAGCGGCGGCTTCGGCATGAGCGTGGTGATCCAGGCGGCGATGGCCGGGGTCGGCTTCCGCCATGTGGTCGCGACCGGCAGCGAGTCGGACATCACGATGCCGGAACTGCTCGACCACTACGTCGACGATCCACAGACGAAGGTGATCTTCGCCTACATCGAGGGCGTGGCCGATGGCCGCGCGCTGATGGCTGCACTCGACCGCGCACTGGAAGCGGGCAAGCCGGTGGTGGTCTGGAAGGCGGGCAAGACCGGGCAAGGTGCGCGTGCCGCGGCTTCGCATACCGCCAACCTCACCAGCACCTATGCGGTGTACCGGGCGGCGCTGCGCCAGTGCGGCGTGGTCGAGGTGTCGAGCGCCGAGCAGGTGGTGGATTTCCTGGTGGGGCAGTCGGGCGGGTCGCTGCAGTCGGCCGGCATGGCGCAGGTCGCGCAGCCGTCCTGGCCGGCGCGCGTGGCGCGCGGGCGCAACGTGGCGATCGTCACCAACACCGGTGGCTCCGCCGTGGTGTTCGCCGATGCTGCGGACGAGGCGCGCCTGGTGCTCGCGCCGCTGGGCGAGGCGACCCAGGCGCGGCTGCGCGAGCTGCTGCCGCCGCTGGCGGCGGTAGGCAACCCGGTGGATACCACGGCGGGCTATCCACGGCCGGAGCACGAGGCATCGTTCCGGGCTGCGTTCGAGACCCTGCTCGCCGACCCCGAGGTGCACCAGTTGTGCGTGCTGTTCGGCACGATCATGGGCCCGTCGTTCGCGCTGGCTGCGCGCGTGCTGGGCGAGGCGGCGGTCAGGTTCGACAAGCCGGTGTTCGCGGTGTCTGCAGTGCCGGCCTCGATATCCAGTGTCGGACACGAGTTTTTCGCCGGCGCGGGTATCCCGCTGCTGTCCTCGCCCAACCGCGCGGCGCAGGTGATGGGCCAGCTTGCCGACTTCGCGCAGGCGCGTGCGCGCCATGCAGGGACACGTGCGGCACCGCAGATGCCTGCCAGCCTTGCGCAGCATGCGCTGCCGGCGGGCGATGTCGCACTCGATGAACACGAAGGCAAGGCGCTGCTGCGCGCGGCGGGTATCCCGGTGACGGCCGATGTCCGTATCCCGCTCGATTCACCGCTGCTGCGCGAGGGCCTGGGCCTGGCGGGTACTGGAGCAGACGGCGAGCGGATTCCCTTCCCGATCGCGCTCAAGCTGCTGTCGCGCGACATCGCGCACAAGAGCGACATCGGCGGGGTGCGGCTCGGCATCCAGGACGTGGCTGCGCTGGCAGAGGCTGGTCGAGCGATGCTGGCACGCGCGCGCGAAGCGGTGCCAGGCGCGCGGCTGGGCGGCCTGCTGGCCTGTCCCATGGTCGAGGGTGGTATCGAGGCCATCGTCGGGGTGGTCGACGACGAGACCTTCGGACCGGTGGTCGCGCTCGGGCTGGGCGGCGTGTTCGCCGAGACGCTGAAGGACGTGGTGTTCCGTATCGCGCCTTTCGGCCTGGACGAGGCGCAGTCGATGGTCGCCGAGCTGCGCGGCAGCGCGCTGTTCGACGGCCAGCGCGGCCGGCCACCAGCCGATCGCGAGGCACTGGCCGAGGTGCTGGTGCAGGTGTCCGCGCTGGCCTGGTCGCTGCGCGGCCGGCTGTCGGAACTCGACATCAACCCGTTGATCGTACGGTCGCGCGGCGAAGGGGTGGTCGCGGTAGATGCGTTGCTGGTGCTGCGCGGCACGGCTCGGGTCTGAATGGCACGGGTCTGCACGGCTAATGGAAGGGCCTTGATCCACGTCAAGACGAAGCGCCGTCCGCCAACCGTATCCTTCACCCGTTACGCGGCACCTCAAGCGAAGGAGGCTGCAGTGCAGATCGGCGTACCTCGGGAGATCAAGAGTGAGGAGTATCGGGTCGGGCTGACGCCGGAGAGCGTCAAGTCGCTGGTGTCGCACGGGCATCGGGTGCTGGTCGAGACCGGCGCCGGGCCAGGCATCGGCGCGGGCGACGCCGACTACGCGGCCGCTGGTGCCACGGTCGCCGCGACCGCGTCTTCGATCTGGGCAACCGCCGACCTGATCGTCAAGGTGAAGGAGCCGCAGCCTGACGAGCGGCGGCAATTGCGCGCGGGGCAGGTCCTGTTCACCTACCTGCACCTGGCCAGCGATGCCGCGCAGGCACAGGACCTCGCAGATAGCGGCGCAACCTGCATCGCCTACGAGACGGTGACCGATGTGCAGGGCCGGTTACCGCTGCTGGCGCCGATGTCCGAGGTGGCCGGGCGCATGTCGATCCAGGTCGGTGCGCATTTCCTCGAGGCGACGCAGGGCGGGCGCGGTGTGCTGCTTGCCGGCGCGACCGGGGTCGCCCCGGCGAAGGTCGTGGTGCTTGGCGCCGGTGTCTCCGGCAGCAACGCCGCCCGGGTGGCCGCCGCGATGGGGGCGGAAGTGACCGTGCTCGACCGCAGCGCGGCGGCACTCGCCCGGCTCGATGCGCTGACCGGTGGCACCGTACGCGGGGTGCCGGCAGACGCAGACGCGATCGCAAGGCATGTGGTGCAGGCTGACCTCGTCGTCGGCGCGGTGCTGGTGCCAGGCGATGCCGCGCCCAGGCTGATCGATCGCAGCCTGCTCGGCCGGATGCAGCGCGGTGCGGTGATCGTCGACATCGCGATCGACCAGGGCGGATGCTGCGAGACCTCGCGCCCGACCACGCACCGGGCGCCGACCTTCGTCGTCGACGGCATCGTGCACTACTGCGTGGCCAACATGCCGGGCGCCGTGCCGCGCACCTCCACCTACGCGCTCAACCATGCCACCGCGCCGTTCGTGCTCGCACTCGCCGAGCGGGGCGCTGCGGCTGCGCTGCGCCACGACCCGCACCTGCGCGCGGGCCTCAACGTGCATCGTGGACAGGTCACGCATCCCGGGGTGGCCCGTGCGCTGGGCATGGCCGCCGTCGACCCGCTCACTGCAATCGGCCAGCCGTGAAGGCTATTGCCGGATCCCCGCATCCCGCATCGCCTTGCCCCACTTGACGATCTCTGCCTTGTGGAACGCGCTGAACTCCTCGGCGCTGCTGCCGATGCCCTCGATGCCCAGGCCGGCAAAGGTCTCGGCCGTATCCGGTGCTTTCACTGCCTTGATCACCGCAGTGGTCAGCGCCTGTGCGATCGGACGCGGCAGGGCTGCCGGTCCGCACATCCCCTGCCAGCTCACGCCCTCGAAGCCCGGCACGCCGCTCTCGGCGATCGGCGGCAGGGAAGGCATCAACGGTGAGCGGGTGCGCTTGGAGACGCCCAGTGCACGCACGCGCCCCGACTTGATGTGCTGCACCGATGCGCTGATCGAATCGAACATCATCTGCAGGTTGCCGGCGAGCAGGTCGTTGGTGGCCGGCGCCGTGCCCTTGTAAGGCACGTGCGTAGCCTTGATGCCGGTCATCGAGACGAAGATCTCGGTGATGAGGTGCGAGGCCGAGCCGATGCCGGCCGAGCCGAAGCTGATCCAGCCCGGCTTGGCGCGGGCGATCGATATCAGTTCCTGCACGCTCGTGGCGGGCGAGTTGACCGGCACCAGCAGGACGAACGGGGCGCCCGAGACCAGCGACAACGGGGTGAGGTCGCGGATCGGGTCGTACTTCACCTTCGACAGCAGCGGGTTGAACACCGCCACGCTCGAGGTGCATAGCAGGATCGTGTGGCCGTCGGGCCGTGCGACGGTGGTGAGTTCGGCCGCGATCGAACCGCCGGCACCGGACCGGTTGTCGACCACCACGGTCTGTCGCAGGTCTTCGCCCATCTTCTGCGCGACGATGCGCGCGACGATGTCGGCGACGCCACCGGGCGCGAACGGCACGATCATCCGCAGCGGTCGGTCGGGGAAACCGGCGGGCTGGGCTGCTGCCGTACGCACCGGCACGAGGGGCGTGGCAGCGAGCATGGCGGCAGTCACGAGCGCGGGGGTGGATTGCAGCAGGGTCGGCGGTCGCCGCGAGTATCGGTGTCTGAGCGGGCGTGGCATCGGGATCTGGCCTCCTCGGCGGCAGTATGGCACGGGCGTGCATCGTGATCCGCATCGCCGATCCGCATCGACAGGCGACCCGTGCGTGGATACGATCGCGCGCACTGCATACGAAAGGATGACGCGATGCCGGCACCGCATTCACTGACCACCGAAGTCAAGCGCGTATCCATCGAGGATGGTGTTGCGTGGGTGACGCTGACCCGTCCCCACGTGATGAACGCGGTGAACCTGCAGTTGCGTGCCGAGATCATCGATTTCGCGCGCGAGCTCGACGCCGACCCGTCCGTCGCCGTCGTGGTGATCACCGGCGAGGGCGACCGTGCCTTCTGCGCGGGCGCAGACCTGAAGGAGCGCGGCCAGCGCAGTGTGCAGCAACTCTACGACGAGCGCCGCTTCTTCCGCAACCGCTGGGTGAACTCGGTGGCTTCGATGGCCAAGCCGACCATCGCCGCGATCAACGGCTACTGCCTCGGCGGCGGTTTCGAACTCGCGCTGCAATGCGACCTGCGCATCGCCTCCGACAATGCGACCTTCGCGCTGCCGGAGGTCGGGCTGGGTTTCCTGCCCGGCGCCGGCGGCACGCAGCGGTTGCCGCGTGCGGTCGGCCTGCAGAAGGCGAAGGAGCTGATCTTCACCGGCCGGCGCTTCGATGCGCACGAGGCCGAGCGGCTGGGTATCGTGCTGCGCGTGGTGCCCCAGGCCGAACTGATGGCGGTGGCGATGGACCTCGCCCGTTCGATCGCGCGCCAGCCGCGCATGTCGCTGATCCAGGCCAAGATCGCGCTCAACGCCTCGCAGGAGACGATGCTCTCCGGCGGGTTGCAGGCCGAGAACGAGGCCTGGCTGCCGTGCCTGCTGTCCGATGCGTGGAAGGGGCAGGTGGCGAAGTTCGGCGGGAAGGGTGAGGAGAAGGGTGAAGAGAAGGGCGGGGGCTGATGCCGGCGGCCCTTCCCCGGTCGGCCGTTACCCGTGCAGCGTGCTGCGCTGCCGCTGCACACGTGCGCGCTTGTAGACCAACGTGTAGAGCCCGGTGAACATCAGGATCGGCCAGAGGAAGACGCTGATCGCGACCCACATGGTCCGGCCGTCCATCGGACCGCGTTCGCCGTTGTCGCTGCGAGAGACCGTGCCCTCGCTGAACAGATGGCGGACCGGGTAGGTGGCCAGGCCGAACAGTGCACCGAAGACGAGGAACGAAACGATGAGGCTATTCATGGCGGGGCTCCCGTTGTGAGCACGCGCAGGCTGGTGGCGTGCGTGGCGGAAGTCTGACACGCTATATGGACAATTGCACCTGTCAAGTTTGTATGACGGTCGGCATGAAGACATCTTCCGGTGCGCCAGGACAGCGATGCCGCGCTGAGCTCACTCCACCTTGATGTTCGCGCTCGCGACGATCTTGCGGAACTTGTCGATCTCGCTTCGGATATGCGCGTCGAACTGTTCCGGCGACAGCGGTGCGGGTTCCGCGCCGAGCGACGCCAGACGAGCCTTGATCTCGGGCAGCGCCATCGAGCGCACGATTTCCTGGTTGAGCTGGTTGACGATGGCCCGCGGCGTGCGCGCCGTGGTCAGGATGCCGAACCACGGATCGAAGATGTAGCCGTTCACGCCGGACTCACCGATAGTGGGCACGTCGGGCAGTGCGCTGGCGCGGGCGCCGGTGGTGGTCGCGATCGCGAGCAGCTTGCCGGTGTTCACCAGTGGCACCACGTTCAGGATCGGCGACAGGTTGAAGGTGATGGCTCCGGTCATCGCGCCGGTCATCGCCTCCGGGATGCCCTTGAACGGCACATGCGTGACGTCGATGCCGGCGAGGTTCTTCAGCAGTTCGCCTGCGAGGTGGTTGGCGCTGCCGATGCCTGGAGTCGAATAGGTGAGGGTGCCGGGCTTGGCCCTGGCCAGCGCAATGATGTCCTTGACCGACTTGATGCCCGAAGCGGGTGCCACGACCAGGATGCTGGGCACGTTCGCGAAGCGGGTGATGCCGGCGAAGTCCTTCAACGTATCGTAGGGCAGGCTCTTGTAGAGCGCTGCCGATACCGCGTGGCCAGCCGACACCGACAGCAGCGTGTGCCCGTCCGGCGTCGCCTTGGCCACGATCTCGGCCGCGACGATGCCGCCGGCGCTGGGCCGGTTGTCGACGATCACCGGCTGTCCCCAGGCTTCGGTCAGCCGCTGGCCGGCGATGCGCGGCAGCAGGTCTGCGGTGCTGCCGGCGGAGAAGCCGACGAGGATGCGGATCGGGCGCTTGGGGTAGTCGGGGGCGGGCTGGGCCGATGCCAGCAGTGGGACCAGGGTGAGGGACGTGGCGGCTGCCACCAGGATCGATCGCGACGTGTGTTCCATGCTGGCCCTCACAGTGAACTGTGCGGCGAAGCATAGAGCGCGCCACCGCCGCTGGCCAGCGGTATCTGGTCCGGCATTCAGGGCATCAGGGCGGCAAACTGCGCGGGCGTCAGCACCCGGCCCTTCATGTCCAGCGCGGCAAGCAGCAGCTTGTCTCCTGTGACCAGATGCAGATCGCTCCTTGCCGCAAGCAGGTTCCACAGCAATTGATCCCCGTGCTCCGGCGCAGCTGGTGCCTTGTCCAGGGGGACCAGCACGATTGCGTGCTGGACGATGTCAATGAGAAGGGCATCCGTCTCGGAAGCGCTGAGCCCATGGAGCTTCTGCAGCTTCTTTCGCACGAGTACCGCGCGATACTCGGCAATGACCTGTTCGGACAGGACGAACGGAAAACGGGCCGACAACATCCCGTCCAGGATCCGGGCCGCCGGAGACATCTCGCTTTTCGTCAGAAGCCCCGCCACCACGACATTCGTGTCTACCAGCGCGAGGGGTATCCTGCTCACGGCTGCCGTCGGACGGACTTCACGGCTGCCAGGGCTACCTCCATCGCATCGGTTTCCGTCATGCCAGCGTTGGTCCGGGCGCGCCTTACGAGATCGCGTGCGTCTTCCCGCGACTTGATCCCGTAAAAGTCGAGGCTCTCGTCGATCAGTTGACCGATGGTCTTGTCGCGCTGCACGGACGCTTCCTTGAGTGCGCGATATCGGGACTCGGATAGCGTGATCGTGAGACGGCTCATGGGGGCGCGGTGCGATCTGGTGTCAAAACACCAATATGCTAACGTCGGACGGGCGTGGTTTCAACCGGGCGAGGGCTGCCCGGTGTTTCTACTGGGCAGTCTCAGTAGTGCGGCGGCACTTCCTGCCTCGTTCCTGTCCCGTCTCCGCTTGCATCCTGCTCGCCCATCTCCCGCACCTGCCCGCGCAGCCGCACCAGCTCCCGCGCGATCGCTTCGAGCTGCTGCTGCTGGCGTGCGACCGTGCGGTTGAGTTCGTCGAGCAGGTCCTCGGTGAAGCTCGCCTTGACCTCGAGCGCCATCAGACGCTCGTCGATGCCCGGCGCGCCGGTGTCGTCGCCCGTGCCTGCCATCAGTGGTTGATGTATCCGCCATCGACGCAGATGTCCTCGCCCTGCAGGAAGGCGGGCGCGTCGGTGGCGAGGAAGAACGCGACATCGGCGATCTCGCCGGGCTCGCCCAGCCGGCCGAGCGGCACGTACTGGCTGACGCGGCGGGCCATCTCTTCCGGTTCGGTACGCAGGCGGTCGATCAGCGGCTGGGTCTTGATCGGCCCGGGGCTGACCGAGTTCACCTGGATGTTGTCCTTGCCCAGTTCATAGGCCATCGACTTGGTGAGGTGCAGCAGCGCGGCCTTGGTCAGGCCGTACAGTGCGCGCTTCGCGTAGGTCACATGGCCGAGCTGGCTGGCGATATGGATGATCCGCCCGCCGCCCTGGGCACGCATGATGGGCACCACGGCCTGGCTGGCGAAGAACGGCGTGGCGATGTTCACGCCGACCACGGCGTCGAACTGTGCGCGGGTGTAGTCGCCGAAGTTGTACGGCGCGCGGATGCCGGCGTTGTTCACCAGCACGTCGATGCGGCCGAACCGCTTGTGTGCGTCGGCGATCATTGCCTCGGCGTTGCCGGCAATGGAAAGATCGTAGATGCCGTACTCGATCGTCCCGGCCTCCGGGTAGGCCCGGCACTCGGCCTGTGCGGTCTCGAGTTGTTCCTTCGTGCCTTCGGCGACGAGGAACACCGATGCGCCGGCCTCGGCGAAGCGCCTGGCGATCGTGTTGCCGATGCCGTGCTGCGTGGATGCGCCGGTGACGACGCAGAACCGGCCCTTCATCGATGCCATGGTGTCTCCTGGTTCAACGGGCTGCCGCGAATTCGCGGGCGCGGACTTCGACCTGCTCGTCGCGGGCAGCGTAGTAGCGCGCGACCGCATCGGTGCGGAAGGCGGTGACCTCCGGGTCGAAGTCGAAACGGACCCTCGGTTCGTGGTCGAAATGGTTGTGGCGGTCGACCCCGCGCATCAGCATGGCCGTGTGCCGGACCGAGCCGGTGCAGCGCACCGACGTCGGAATGTAGCTCACGCCGAGGCCGATGCGCCGGCGCGAACTGTTATTCGGGTCGGAATAGTGCACCAGCCGCGTGTGGTGCAGCGACATCTCGCCCGGCTGCAGCGGGATGGTCTTCACCACGCTGGAGTCCACCGGCTCGATGATGTGCTGTCCCTTGGACAGCAGGCTGCCGTCGCCGGGCGCCTCGGCATGGCGCAGCTGGCCGAGCGTTTGGCTGCCCGGGAGGTAGTTGACGCTGCCGTTCTCCGCGATGCTGTCGGTCAGCGCGATCCAGGCGGTGACCTGCACGGCCGGGTCGAGCGGGAAGTAGGTGGAGTCCTGGTGCCAGCCGACGAACGACGGATCGTTCGCGTTCTTGATCCAGACGGTGAGGTTGTAGAGCAGGATGTCGGGGCCGATGACGTCCTCGACCGCGTCGAGCACGTTGCTGTCGTGGATCATCTCGTCCACCCACTTGAGCGACAGATGGGCCTTGGTGCGCAGCACCTTCTTGAACTCGGCACCCATGGACCGCTCGCCCGCTTCGAGGCAGGACAGGTAGTGGGCTGCCTGCGCTGCGCTGAACACGCGGACCGGATGCGTGCAGCCCTCGGCTGCGTACTCCTTCGCTTGCGCCTCGGTCAGCCGCTTCATCAGGAGCCTCCTTCGATCGCGACGTTGGCCTTCTTCACCACCGCCGACCACTTGCGTGTCTCTTCGCGGGCGAAAGCGGCGAGCTGGGCGGGCGTGCCTCCGATCGGCTCCACGCCCAGTTCGGTGAACCGTGCACGCAGGTCGCGGTCGTTCGCGAGGATCGCGCCGGTGGTGCTGTTGAGCAGCGTGACGATCGCAGCGGGTGTACCGGCCGGCGCCAGCAGCCCGAACCAGGACAGCGACTCGTAGCCGGGCAGGCCTGCCTCCGCGAACGTGGGCACGTCGGGCAGCAGCGGCGAGCGCCGGCTGTCTGCCACCGCCAGTGCCCGCAGCTTGCCGGCGCGGATCGGGCCAATCGCCGGTGGCAGGTCGTTGATCATCAGCTGTACTTCGCCGGCCATCAGCGCGACGCCGGCCGGGCCGCCACCCTTGAACGGGATGTGCACGATGTCGGGCAGCTGCGCCACCATCTTGAACAGCTCGGCCGACAGGTGCACCGAGGTGCCGTTGCCCGATGAGGCGATCGACAGCTTCCCCGGCCGCGCCTTCGCGTAGGCGATCAGCTCCTTCAGCGATGTCACCGGCAGGCCTGGCGTGGACATCAGCACGAACGGGCCCTTCGCCAGCAGCACGATCGGCGCAAGGTCGCGCGCGACGTCGTAGGCGAGCCTCGGGTACAGGCTCGCGTTGATCGCCAGCGTGCTGGTGGTGCCGAGCACCAGCGTGTAGCCGTCGCTGTTCGACTTGGCTGCGATCGCCGTGCCGATCGTGCCGCCGGCGCCGGCACGGTTGTCGATCAGGAACGGCTGGCCGAGCTTCTCGCCGAGCTTCTGACCCAGCACGCGCGCCAGCACGTCGGTCGAACCGCCCGGGGCGAAAGGCACCACGAGACGGATCGGACGCGCAGGCCAGGACTGTGACTGTGCATGCGCCGCACTGAAGGTCATGACGGCTGACAGCACTGCGATCAACGAACCCGGAAAGGCTGATCGCCCGCACGCGCTCGGTGCGGACCCGGAAGTGACGGCAACGGGCATCCTGCGCACGGTATGAATCATCAGAAAAGTATGCGGCGACACGCGTTGCACGGCAAGCCATACCTGTGGGACCGGTTCATCCCTGAGTGTCCGGCTCCTGCATCCATTCCGGAATGTCCTTTCGACTGTGAAGTACCCGCCACACATCGATGTACTCCGCGCGCTCTGCATAAAACACCAGATACGGGAAGCGTGCCAGCGGCCAGCAGCGCAGTCCCGGTAATCCCAGCTCGTGTGCGTAGCGGGGTGACCCGATGGCCGGATGGACGGCCAGTCGTGCATACGCCTGCTCCAGCGCGGCGATGAATCCGAGGGCAGCCTGCGCAGCATCGGCGTCGATGTAGTGCCGAACCGCCTCTTCCGCGTCCTCGGTAGCGCGCGGACGCGGAATCACCCGCTTGCCCTTCACTTGCCGTTGCCGCTCTTCTCCGCCCTGCGCACGCGCTGTCGAAGCGAGTCAAAGTAGGCCTCATCGGCGGGGCGGCTCGATTCTCTGGTCGTTGCCGACAGCAGCATTCCGCGAAGCTTCTGCCGATCCTGATCCTTGCGGATCAGGTCGCGCACGTACTCGCTGCTGGTGCCATAACCACGTTCCGTGACCTGTTCATCGACGAAGGACTTGAGGGTCTCGGGAAGGGAGATGTTCATCGTGCTCATGGAACGAGACTAGCCTTGTTGGCAAAATTTGGCAAGAATCGCCTGCCTGCCATTACTGTCCGGCGCTATCATCCGTTACGGCAAGGCCATCGGCACCAGTGACCCGCGAAACTGACCCGTGACACGCAGCGGCCAGGCCGGCCAGCCCCGGAGAGACGGCATGACCGAACAGGAAAGACCCTGGTGGCAGGGACCCAACCGGGTCCTGCTGATCAACCTGCGCGAAGGCGACGAGCCGCGCATCGACGCGGAGGCGCTGGTGGCCGACGCGAAGCAGTTCTCCGCCACCGCGTTCTGCATCAGCGGCGGCGGCATCGTCGCGTTCTACCAGACGCAGATCGATGGCCACCGCATCAGCAGCGGACTCGGCTCGCGCGACCTGCTGGACGAGATCGTGCCAGTCGCGCACCGCGAGGGCATGCATGTGCTGGCTCGTATCGACCCGAGCTGCGCGCCGAAGGCGCTGGCAGACGTGCATCCGGAATGGTTCACCCGCGACCGCGACGGCAACCTGTGCGAGGTCAGCGACCATTACGTGACCTGCCCGAGCGGTACCTATTACCGCAGCCGCATGGCCGAGGTCGTCACCGAGATACTGACCCGCTATCCGGTGGACGGCATCTGGAACAACGCCGGCAAGTTCGGGGCGTGGGATACCGCCATCTGCTACTGCGCCTCCTGCCAGGCCTCGTTCCGTGCGCATGCCGGCGAGGCGATCCCGCTCGAGGAAGACTGGGAGAACCCCGTCTGGCGGACGTTCAACGAATGGCGCTACCGGCAGATCGCCGACTGGGTGAAGCTGATGCATGGCGCGATCCATGCGGCCAATCCGAAGGCGATCTTCATCTCGGCGGTGCAGCTGATGGAGTCGCTCGAGACCATCCAGATCGGTGGCTGGGACATCGACTACTGGCTGGACGGCCAGGACGTGCTGACCTTCGAATGCCAGCGGCGCAATACCGCGCCCTGGTGGCCGGGCATCCAGGCGAAGTACCTCGCCTCGCTCGGTCCCGACCGGCCGCGCTGGATGACGGTGAGCTACTTCTATCCGTGGTGGCGGCTGTCGGCGACCCCCGAGGCGGAGAACCGGGCGTGGATCGCGCAGCAGTTCGCGAACGGGGTGTCGAGCTGGCTGCACATCAACGGCGGCTATTCGCCGCTGTTCGACCGCCGCTCGCTTGCGCCGATGCGCGAGGTGTTCGCCCGGCTGGCGCGCTGGGAAGGCTACTTCGACGGTGCGCGCTCGGCCGCGCAGGTGGCGGTGGTGTTCTCCCGCTACACGCAGGACAACTACGGACGTGGCAAGCCGGGCCCGCGTTACTTCGATCCGGTGCGCGGCACCTACTGCGCGCTGCAGGAAGCGCACATTCCGTTCGACATGCTGTCGGACAAGTTCCTGGATGCCGCGACGCTCGGCCGCTACCGCGCGCTCGTGCTGCCGAACGCGGCCTGCCTGAGCGATGCGGCGATCGACCTGCTCGTCGAGTGGGTGAAGGGCGGCGGATCGCTGGTCTGCAGCTTCGAGACCGGCCGCTACGATGCCCGTGGCGAGCCCGCGCACCGGCCCGAGCTCGATGCGTTGCTCGGTGCGCGGCGCACTGGCGTGCGGCGCGACCTGAAGTCGTCCTATGCGAAGCTGGAGCGCCGCGACGATCCGCTGCTAGATGGCATCGGCGACACCGACCTGCTGCCCAATGACGGTGCCCTGGTGGAACTGGAAGCAGACCCGGCCGCCGGACGCGAGGTGCCGTTGACCCTGATCCCGCCGGTGATCGCGCACTCGGGCGCGACGATCAGCATCCCCGAGTACAGTGCGATCGGCAGCGGCACCGACATCCCGGTCGCGCTGCGCGGCGCCTTCGGTGCCGGGCGGGTCGTGTACTTCGCCAACCAGATCGATGCACTGTTCTACCACTACGGCTTTCCGGACCTCGGCCGCGTGCTGGCCAATGCCGTGTCCTGGGCGATCGGCGAGGTGCGCGAGGTGCTCATCGGTGCCCCAGACCATGTCGACGCGACGCACATGCGGCAAGCGACACCTGAGGGACGCCGCGACCTGGTGCACCTGGTGAACTTCCCGGTGGGCAAGCACCTGAACACCGGCTGGCGGCATCCCGGCACCGCCATCCATCCGGTGTCGGGTATCGTGGTGTCGCTGCGCTGCGACGGTGGCGAGCCGCCGCGCGCGGTGCGCCTGGCATCGAGCGAGACGGCGCTGGTACCGGTGATGCGCGATGGGCGCGCCGAAGTGGTGGTGGACCGCCTGGACGACCACGAGATCGTCGTGTTCGAGTTCGATGCGCGATAGAACCTGCAGCGAGGCACGGATGAACGAAAGGGACTCTTCGATGAAGCATCATGGGATGCAGGTTCTGGCCATGCCCGACGGCCGGCGGTTCCGTGCAACGGTGGCCGCGGGCTGCGTTGCGCTGTCGTTCCCGGCGATGGAGGCATTGGCGCAGTCCGGCCCGTATCCGGCGCGCCCGGTCCGGATGATCGTGCCGCTGCCGGCCGGCGGGCCGACCGACATCCTCGCCCGCCTCGTCGCCACGCCGCTGCAGGAGCGGCTCGGCCAGCCAGTCGTGGTCGACAACCGGCCCGGGGCGAGCGGCAACATTGGCGCCGACCTCGCGGCCAAGGCTGCGCCTGACGGGCATACGCTGTTCGCCGGTACCTCGGGCCCGCTCGCCAACAACGTGAGCCTTTTTGCGAAGCTGCCCTACGACCCGGTGCGCGACTTCGCGCCGATCGCACTGGTCGCGACCGCCCCCTTCGTGCTGGCGGTGAACCCGTCGGTGCCGGTCACCTCGGTGAAGGAGTTCATCGCCTACGCCAAGGCGCGTCCGGGCAAGCTCAACTACGGCGCGGTGCCTGGCGCGGCAGCTCACCTGGCGACCGAGATGTTCCGCACGCTCGCCGGTATCGACGCGGTGCATGTGCCGTACAAGGGCGCGGGCCCGGCCACGACCGACGTCATCGCCGGGCAGATCCAGTTCACGTTCGCATCCACGCCCGGTGCGATCCCGTTCGTGAAGGCCGGCAAGCTGCGCGCGCTGGGCGTGACCAGCCCGAAGCGGGTGTCCGGTGCGCCTGACCTGCCGACCATCGCCGAAGGTGGCGGCCCGGCCATGTCGGCGCAGGTCTGGTACGGCGTGGTGGCACCTGCGCGTACGCCGCGCGAGATCGTGCAGCGCCTGTATGGCGAGATCGAGCAGATCGTGAAGCTGCCGGCCACGCGCGAGCGGATGCTGCAGAACGATTTCGAGCCGGCCATCCTCGACCCGCAGGCGTTCGGCGCATTCATCAAGTCCGAGATCGCCACCTGGGCCAAGGTGGTGAAGGCGGCGGGCATCAAGGCGGAATGACCGACAAGGGGCGATCGACATGCCAATCAGCTGGTTGACCGTACTGCAGGCGGTGCCGTGGTCCGACGTGATCCGGAATGCGCCGAAGGTCGCCGACGGTGCGAAGAAGCTCTGGAGCACCGTCGCCGGCCAGCCTGCGCAGGCACCGGTGGATGCCGGGACGCCGGCCCGGTCGCGCGACGACCGGTCGCCGGAAGTGCTCCAGGCGCGCATCGACGCACTCGATGCGACGGTGGCCGACCTGCACGGCCAGCTGCTGGCGTCGGCCGAACTGATCCGCGAACTGGCCGAGCAGAACACGCAGATGGTCCGGCGCGTCGAACTCAACCGGGTGCGCGCGGTCCGGCTGACCTGGGCGCTCGCAGGGGTTGCCCTGGTGGCGGTCGCCGGGGTGATCTGGTGACGCGCCGGCCGGCCTAGCGCAGGTTGTTCCGCAGCACCGTCAGCCAGGGCCTGCCGGCGGTGGGCCGAAGCCGCCCTTCTGCATCGAGCGGCACGTCGGTCCAGGTGACCGCATCGCGAACGTTGCCGCCGATCGCACCGAGCGTCCCCTGGGAGACGCGGACCACCAGGTCGCAGTGGTAGGTGCCGCGGCTGGCGTCGCTGGCGAGCTGGGCGAAGGTGGTCACCACGCCGGCGGTCCATGAACGCGTCGCGCAGATCAGGTCGCCGACCCGCGGCGCGGCGCGGGTCGCATCCAGCGCCTGGAAGCCGGACGGGTCGGGGAAGTCGTGCGCGCGCTTGATGTAGTCCCAGTGCCGGGCACTGGGCGGGAACACCTCGCGCGGGACGCCGGCCGCGTGCATCAGGAACGAGATGAACACCGCAGACCACGGGGTCAGCGATCCGTCCGCGAGCAGCGCGCGCTGCGGCGCGAAGTCGCTGCCGCGAAGCACGAACCAGTACATCAGCACGCGGCTGGTGTAGTCGGGCTCATATTCGTTTCGCGGAACCGTCGATGCGGTCGATGCCGAAGGATCCGGCCGGCCGAGGGTCCTGCCGGTGGCGTCGATGCGTGGCCTTCCCCAAAGGGTCCACTCCTGCAGCGCGAGGGTCACCAGCCGCTGGCGCCGGTCCTGGATCTCGATCGGACCGCCCGCAGCCTTCGGCGCGCCGCGATCGACGGTCGCGCATCCACACAGCGCGAGCAGGCCGAGGATGGCGGCCAGACGGCGTACGGCGCGTCCGCCGCTGCGGCCGTTCCTGTGGAGAGGCAGGTGGCGCGTCTTCATCGATGAAAGTCTAGCATCGGTCCCGCCGGGGCCTGCGCGTAGAATCCGCTGCTTCCTTTCACGCGCGCACCGGAGTCGTCATGGCCAGGATGTCGGGCAAGGTTGCCTTCCTCACCGGTGCGGGTGCCGGCATTGCCCGTGCGACCGCGCGGGCGTTCGCGCGCGAAGGTGCGAAGGTCGCGCTCTTCGAACTGGATGAAGAGGCCGGCCGTTCCGCGCAAGCGCAGATCCGCGCCGAAGGCGGCGAGGCGCTGTTCATCCCCACGGACGTGACCGACGACGCGCAGGTGAAGCATGCGGTCGAGCGCACGGTCGAGGCGTTCGGCCGGCTCGACGTGATCATGAACTGCGCCGGTGGCTCGCTGCAGGAAGACCGTCCGGTGCACCTGATGGATATCGACACCTGGCACCGGACGATGGCGCTCAACCTGCTGCATCCGTTCCTGTGCTGCCGTCACGCCATCCCGCACATGATCGCGGCCGGCGGCGGATCGATCATCAACTTTTCTTCCCACCTCGGGCTCAAGGGTTCGGAGAAGCCGGCGTATGCGGCGGCCAAGGGCGGCATCATGTCGTTCACGCAGACGCTGGCGGCGCAGTACGTCGGGTACAACATCCGCGCCAATGCGATCGCCCCGGCCATCGTGCGCACCGAGCGGTCGATCGCGCGCTGGGAGAACAAGGACTGGCTGCTCTCCGACAACCCGTCGCCGGCGGCGAAGGCGCGCATCACCATGCAGAAGCTCTATCCGTTCTCGGTCGGCGAGCCGGAGCACATCGCGGCGATCGCCGTGTTCCTCGGTTCGGACGAGTCGCGCATGGTGAACGGCACGACGATCGCGGCCGACGGCGGGCGCTCGTCGTACCTGAAGGTGGCGGTGGACTGACCCTGGCGCCGGGTCAGTACAACACGTCAGTACAACACGTCAGTACGACACATCAGGGCGCCGGGACTGCGACCCAGCGCGTGTCGGCGGTGCCGTCGACGCCGGTGCGGCCGATCGGCTCGATGACGATCGCCTGTTCGAACACGGCCTCGATCGCCGCATGCAGCGCGGGGTCTCCGGGGCTCCCGGTTGCACGGATGCGTCCCTGGTCCATCACCACCACGCGGTCTGCGGCCAGCGCAAGCGTGAGATCGTGCAGGACCGCAGCGACCGCCGCCTGCTGTCGCACCAGCCCCGTGATGCAGCAGAGCACCGCGCGCTGGTGAGGAGCGTCGAGGTGGGTGGTCGGTTCGTCGAGCAGTACCACCGGCGCCTGCACCGCCAGCACCCGCGCCAGCAGCGCGCGCTGGCGCTCGCCGCCGGAGAGTTCGCCCAGCCGGCGCCCGGCGAAGGCCGTCGCACCGGCCGCCTCGAGCGCGAGGTCGACCGCGCGCTGGTCGTCGGCACCGGGGGCGCCGAAGAGCCCGTGGTGCGGCAGCCGTCCCAGCGCGACGATCTCGCGCACCGCCAGTTCACCGTCGGCCTCGCCCTGCTGCGCGAGCCAGGCGATGCGTCGCGCGCGCTCGCGGGCGGCGAGTGTCTCGATGGGGTCGCCGCCGACCGATACCTGTCCATCGTCGGGGCGGCGCAGGCCGGCCAGCACCGACAGCAGCGTGCTCTTGCCGGCGCCGTTCGGACCGACGATCGCGGTCCAGCAACCGGCGGGCAGCGCGAGGGACACCTCGTCGAGCACGCGCACGCCGCCGAGGGTGACGCCGATGCCACGGGCCTGCAGCGGCGTCGTCGTGTCGTTCACGCCTGCCTCCGGTGCAGCAGTGCCAGCAGGTAGATGCCGCCGAGCACCGCGGTCAGCACGCCTACCGGCAGTTCCTGCGGCGCGACCAGGGTGCGCGCCGCGATGTCGCTGGCGAGCAGCAGCACGCCGCCGGCCATCGCCGACAGCGCGAGCTGCGGCCCGTGTGCGACGCTCAGGCAGCGGCGTACGAGGTGCGGCGCGACCAGGCCGACGAAGGCGATGAGCCCCGCCTGGGCGACGGCGGCGCCGGTGGCCATGGCCATCGTGCCCACCAGCAGCAGGCGTACCTGTGGCAGCGGTACGCCAAGGCTCCTGGCACTGGCCTCGCCGAGCACCAGCGCATCGAGCGCGCGCGACACCCGCATCGCGGCCGGCAGCACCGTGGCCAGCACGGCGGCCAGCACGGCCGTGCTGGTCCATCCGAGGAAGCCGGTGCTGCCCAGCAGGAAGATCTGCTTGCCGCGCATCGCCTCGGGGGAGGCGAGCATCACCAGGTCGGACAGCGCGGTCAGCAGCACGCCGACCACCACGCCGCACAACAGCAGCGACATCGGCCGGGCGGCGCCGCGCGCCAGCAGCAACGTGAGCCCGACGCCGCAGAGGGCGCCTGCGAAGGCCGCGCCGACCAGGCCCGCCTGCAGCAATGCACCCGCCGCCGCCAGCCCGATCGACGCGCCGGCGGCGCCGCCGGCGGCGAGCACCAGCACGACACCCAGGCCGGCACCGGCTGCGGACCCCAGCAGGTAGGGGTCTGCCAGCGGATTGCGGAACAGGCCCTGCGCCACGGCCCCGGCGAAGCCCAGCAGCGCACCGGCGAGCCAGGCGCCGATCGAGCGCGGCGCCCGGATCTCGCTCACCAGCATCCATTCGTCCGCCCATGCCAGCGACCAGCCGTCGCTGCCGGCTGCGAGGCCGGCGAGCAGCAGCGCTGCGCTGGCGGCCGTGAGCAGCAGCGCGAAGCGCAGGGTTGCACCGCCGTCGCGCCCGCTCGCCACCCTCATCGGCGCGCCTCGTCGAGCGCGCGCAGGCACTCGACCAGCAGGTCGGCGGCCTCGGCCAGCCTCGGGCCGGGCCGCACGATCGTGTCGTATGCGCCCGGGGGAAACGCGCAGGTACGGCGATCGCGCAGTGCGCTCAGTGCCGGCCAGCCCGGCCGCTTCGGCATCTCGCGCAGGGCCGCGTCGCTCGCGAGGATCACCTGCGGCTGCGCACGCACGATGTACTCGGGGCTGAGCTTCGGGAACGCGCCCATCGACGCCGGCACGATGTTGCCCATGCCCACGCGTGCGAGCACATCGCCGACGAACGAACCTGCGCCGGCCGCATGCGGCGCGGACGACACCTCGAAGTAGGCGCGCTGTCCGCGCATCGATGGCGGCACGCGCCGTGCGGCGGCATCGATGCGCGCCGACAGCCTGCGCCATTCGGCTTCGCCAGCAGCGGGGTCGCCGAGGGCCGTGGCCACCGCGTCGAGCACGCGCCGGAGGTCGTCGAGCGTCTTCGGCTCGAGTGCCAGCGCCGGGATGCGCAGCGCGTCCAGCCGTTCGAGCACGCGCGCCGACGAGGTGGCCAGCACGAGGTCCGGCTTCAGCGCGACGATGCGCTCGACCTGCGCGTCTTCGAGCCCACCCAGACGCGGCAGACGCTCGAGCTGCGGCGGCCAGTTCGAAAACCGGTCGACGCCGACCAGCCGGTCGCAGCCCCCGAGTGCACAGACGGTTTCGGTCGATGACGGCAGCAGGCTGATGATGCGCCGGGCCGGCGCGGCCAGGCGCACCGTGCGGCCGCGGTCGTCGACCAGGTCGATCGCCGCGGCGGTGGTGGCAGTGGTGGAGACAGTGGCAGGGATCATCGCTGGCGCGGCAGCCATGCACAGGCCAACCGCGGCGGCGGCAAGGACGGTACCTGCCATCCACACGCCTGCTGCCCGCATGCCTTTCGTCCACCCTCGCTGCACAGTCGCCCCTCTGTTCGGCAGGCCGGGCGGTCCCGCAGCACCTGACGCTGGGCTAGGTTAACCTGCGTCCCCCCGGCAGCGCAAACGCGCACGCCCATGATCGACGCATGACCGGACGACGGTCCGATGCAGACGCACCGCCCCAGTCAAGACGGTGCGCAGGAGGAGCAGGGATGTACGCTGGAAGATTGTTTTCGAGACGCGCGCAGGCTGCACCGCGGCGCGCGCGGCCCGCATTCGCGGTGCTCTTGCCGGCCATGCTCGCGCTCGCGCCGCATGCGGCGGCGCAGCCGTATCCGTCGAAGCCGATCCGCATGGTGATCCCGATCGCCGCCGGCGGCGGCACCGATGCGATGGGCCGTCTGATCGCGCAGCGCCTGGGTGACCAGATGGGCGTGTCGGTGATTGTCGAGAACCGCGCCGGGGCCGGCACCGTGATCGGCACCGAGATCGTCGCGCGCGCGCCGGCCGACGGCTACACGCTGATGACGGTGGCGCCGGAGTTCGTGATCAATCCCGGGCTGGTGCGCAAGCTGCCCTACGACCCGATCCGCGATTTCGCGCCGATCACGCAGCTCACCTCCGGCCAGTACTACCTGTCGACCCATCCGTCGGTGCCGGTGAAGACACTGAAGGAGTTCATCGCGCTGGCCCGGTCGCGGCCAGGCGAGGTGACCTTCGGTTCCTCGGGCAATGGCAGTGCGAACCATCTCGCCGGCGTGCTGTTCCAGCAGATGACCGGCACGAAGCTGGTGCACGTGCCCTACAAGGGCGCCGGCCCGGCCGGTGCCGCGCTGATCGGCGGCCAGATCGACTTCATGTTCAGCAACGTTGCCTCGGCGATGCCCTACCTCAAGTCGGGCAAGCTGCGCGCGATCGCAGCCACCGGCGAGAAGCGCCCGGCGGTCACGCCCGGCGTGCCGACCGTGTCGGAATCCGGTGTGCCGGGCTATGTGGTGACCGGGTTCTTCCTGCTGCTGGCGCCCGGCAACACACCGAAGGAGATCGTCGGTCGCCTGAATACGGAAGCCGTGAAGGCCCTGCAGACGCCGTCGATGAAGGAGACGCTGGCCACCCTGGGCCTGGACCCGGTCGGCAGCTCGCCCGAGGCGACCGGCGCGTTCATCAAGGCGGAGATCGGCAAGTGGACGCCGATCATCCGCGCCGCCGGCGCGCAGACGGACTGAGCGCGCGATGGGCGGCGACACCGGCAGCGACACCGGCAGCGACACGGGCGGCAACACGGGCGGCAACACGGGCGCGGCGGCAGACGGAGCAGCCGAGGGCGTCACCGCACGGCTCGCCGCCTTCGTCGCGCAGGCCGACGCCGCGGCGATCCCCGAGGCCGTGCTGCACGAGGGCCGCCGCTGCCTGGTGAACCTGTTCGGCGTGGCGCTGCACGCGACCCAGGACCCGGCGCTGCCGATGCTGCTCGACGTGCTGCAGGCCGAGGGCGGCCGGCCGCGCGCGACGGTGATCGGCGCCGGCCGGCGGGTGCCGCTGATGCATGCGGCGCTCGCCAACGGGCTGCTCGCCCACCTGGACGATTTCGACGACACCTTCTTCCCGACGGTGCTGCATCCCTCCGCGCCGACGATCCCGGCCGCGCTGGCACTGGCCGAAGACCGCGGCACGGACGGCCGTGCCTTCCTCGCCGCCACGGTGCTCGGCCTGGAAGCCTGCTGCCGCGTCGCGCTGTCGATCCAGCAGATGCGCCATGGCGCGCTCTGGCACATGACCGGCACCGCCGGGGTGTTCGGCAGCGCGGCCGCTGCGGGCCGCCTGCTCGGGCTGGATGCCGGGACGATGGCCGTCGCCTTCGGACTCGCCGGTACCCAGGCCGGCGGCTTGCGCGAGACCTTCGGCACGATGACCAAGGCGTTCCACCCGGCGCGCGCTGCGCAGTCCGGGCTGCTCGCCGCGCTGATGGCGCAGCGCGGCTTCAGCAGCACCCGGCGCATCCTCGAAGGGCCGCACGGCTTCGCGCAGGCCTTTGCCGCCGGGGCGTTCGACGCGGCGGCGATCGTCGACGGCCTCGGCGAGCGCTGGCTGCTAATGGATAACGCGCCCAAGCCCTACGCATCGGCGATCCTCAGCCACCCGATGGTCGATGCGATGCTCGCGCTGCGCACGCAGCCCGGCGTGCAGCCTTCGCAGGTGGTGCGTATCGGCGGACGGGTGAACCCGCTCGCGATCCGGCTGGAGAGCCGTCCCGAGCCCGCCGATGGCCTGGCCGCGCGCCTGTCGTTCCAGCATGCGATGGCGGCAGCGTTCGTCGATGGCACCTGCCTGCCCGCGCAGTTCACCGATGCGCGGGTGCATGACCCAGTGGTGGCCGGCGTGCGGCGGTTGATCGAGATGGCGCCAGACCCTGCGATGCCGCAGCACGGCTGCGAGGTCGAACTGTCGCTGGCCGACGGGCGGGTGCTGCGTCAGGCGGTCGAACATGCGACCGGGAGTCCGGGCCGCCCGGTGAGCGACGCGCAACTGGAGGCGAAGTTCCTCGCGCTGGCGGGCACCGTGCTGCCGGCGGCGCGGGCGCGGCGGCTGCTCGACCAGCTGTGGCAGGTGGACGGGCTGCCCGATGTCGGCGTGCTGTTGCGGGCGTGCCGCAGACGGGGCTCTTGAATACGGTCAGTCCTGCGGCTTGATGCCGACCTTCTTCGCGAGCTCGGCCCAGCGCGCGATCTCGCCGCGCAGGAAGCCCTGCGCATCGGCGGTCGACGAGCCCACCGGCGTCGCGCCCAGTTCGGTGAAGCGCGCGCGCACCTCGGACACCTGCAGCGCGGCGGCGACCTCGCGCTGCATCCGCTCGACCACCGAGGCGGGCGTGCCGGCCGGGGCGAGCAGCATCTGCCACTCGTTCACGTCGAAGCCGGCGATGCCCGACTCGGCGATGGTAGGTACCTCGGGCGCCACCGGCGAGCGGCTCGCGCTGGAGAGGCCCAGCGCGCGAAGCTTGCCCGCACGCACCTGCGGCAGGCTCGCGAGCGTGGTGCCGAAGGCTGCGGTGACATTGCCCGCGACCAGGTCGCTTATCGCCGGGCCGAAGCCCTTGTAGGGCACGTGGACCACGTCGATGCCCGTGGAGGCCCGGAACATCTCCATCACCAGGTGATTCGCGCTGCCGTTGCCCGCCGACGCGTAGTTGATCGCGCCCGGCTTCGCGCGCGCGCGCGCGACGAACTCTGCGATGCTGCGCGCGCCCAGCGAAGGATGCGCGATCAGCACCAGCGGCACGGTGCTGATCAGGGTGATGGGCGCGAGGTCGCGCGTGGTGTCGTAGGGCATCTTCGCGAACAGGGCGGGGTTGGCGCCCAGCGCGATGTTGGTGAGGAGCAGCGTGTAGCCGTCGGGCGCGGCGCGCGCGACCGCCTCGGTGCCGATCTGCGTGGCGCCACCGCCACGGTTCTCGACGGTGACCGGCTGGCCGAGTGCTGCGGCCAGCGCGGGCTGCAGTGCGCGCGCGACGATGTCGTTCGCCCCGCCGGGCGGATAGGGCACCACCACCCGCAGTGGCTTGGCCGGCCAGGCCTGGGCGTCGGCCCCGGAGGCGGCCAGCAGGCCCGCGGTCGCCGCGCCGGCGACGATCGCGATCAGTGAACGACGGAGTCGTGGCATCGTAAGCTCCTCGGTGAGCCGGCTCAGCGCGAGAGCCAGGCCTGCAGCTGATACAGACCGCGCACGCTGTCGCGTGCGCCCCGGGCCGCGAGCGCGGCCTCTTCCAGCCGCTGCGCGACCGCGGCCTCCAGGTCGACGCGATCGGCCGCGCCTTCGACCAGCACCACCCAGCCCGGCACCTTCGCTGCCACGGGTCGGTCCTTCTTCTCTTCGGTCTTCACGCTCGAGGCGGCGGTATCTGCCACGCACAGGTGCGCCGCGCACACGCCCGGCGCCTCGAGCAGCGCGGGCAGCGCCCGCCCGCAGAGCCACTCGGCCAGCGGCCCCTCGGCCTGGAGCTCCGCGTCGAAGCGCAGCGTGAACAGGAGCCCCCCGGCGAGCGCGCCGCGACTCCACCGCACCCGGCACAGCGAGCGCACGTTGTTGACCATATTCGGCGCTACGCGCCGGGTGGTGGGCGTGGGCGCATTGAGCCGCGCGAGATAGTCCGCGCCGGTGTGCACCGAGGGATCGGCCGTCTCGTAGAGCGTGAAGAACTCCGGCCCGCCCTCGAGCGCGGCGTAGCGCCGGCCGCGCAGGAAACCGGGGATGCCCACCCGCTCGGCGAGATGCTCGCCGTTGTGCCAGGCAAAGAAGTCGGCGCGCGCCTCGGCGCGGGCGTCCTGCCAGATCGTGATCGCGCCGCTGCCGGCAAGCGCGCCTGTCATTGCGTCCATGCGTCAATCATGCGCCGGGCCGGGCGACATCGGCAAGGGCCGGGCCGCGCCGTGGCGCGACGTGGTGTTCGATGATGAAATCCTCGATCCGCAGCAAGTCGTCCGCAGCCTCGTCCTCGCGGACGAGGCGGTAGACGGTCACTGTCCCGCGCTCGGCTTGCCTGCCGTCAGTCGCTGCCGCGCCGCCTCGAGCCGGACATCCATCTGCCGCAGCATTTCCTGCGGTGAGATTCCGCTGTCTTCACGCTCGGATCGCTCGACTGCATCGCTGGCGCGCGAGTATCCGCAAGTGGGGGTCACAAGTGGGGGTCAAGTCTTGAGTTTTGCATTGGCGCGATGAAGATATCCGTGAACGCCGGTGAGTGTTTCAGCCCGGACACGCCGAGTCCATCGTGCCGACCATCGTGCAACGCGAACACACTCGCCAACAACCCCTCAAGCAGTGGCGTTTCCGACGTGAACCCGCGCACCGCGCCAATCCCCAGCAGGAAGTTGATCGAAATCCAGCGCCGCATTGGCGACAGTCCACCGCACGTTCCAGGTCGAGAGCCTGGTGCTACAGCGTCTGCGTGACGGCGTCCCAGCAACACGGCCCGGCCGGCAGCGTCCGCACCGCATCGGCACCTGCGCGCCCGGCGATTCAGCGCGAAGCGAGAAGTGCCACACCGGCCACGGTGATCGCGACACCGAGCAGGTGTCGGCCTGCCAGCCGCTCGTCGCCCAGAAACAGCGCTGACAACAGCAGGGTGAACAGCGGATAACCGGCCACGATCGGTGCCACCAGGCTCACCTCGCCGTCCACCAGCGCAGCGTACATCAGCAGCATCGCCGAACCATTGCACACCCCCGCCAGGATGAACCATGGAATGCCGCGCCGGGTACGCACGATCGGTGCGCGTCTGGCGAGCAAGCGCGAGGCAATCAGGATCACCGCAGCCGACACCGTATAGCCGGCCAGGATCGCGGCATGAGGGCTGGGCCAGAACACGAAGCCGATCTTGAGCAGGATCTGCGCGGCCGCCCGCAGCATCGCCGCACCGAGCGCGAGCACCATGCCGCGTCCGTCCACCGCGTGGGCCGCGCCCGGCCGAGCGGCCTTCGATGCGTTTCCGGCGGTCGACAGCACAGCGATGCCGAGGACCACAGCCAGTGTGCCCGCAGCGCGGCGCAGATCCAGCACTTCGCCCAGCAGCAGCACCGCGGCCGCCACCGCGAACAGCGGTGCGGTGCAGGACACGGTTGCGGCGATCGTCGGCCCGAGCCGGGCGTTGGACTCGAACACCAGCAGCGTCACCGCTGCCGGGAAGAACAGCCCGATCGCGAGGAATATCCCCAGCGCGCTGATCGGCGCCACCGCCAGTGCCGGATCGATGAACGCCGGCAGCGCCAGCCAGAACAGCACCGCTGCAGACGGCACGCTCACCGTCACCCCGGCACGGGCGCTCATGTGGCGCAGGCCGACGTTGCTCGCGATCATCGCGCAGGCGAAGGCGAACGCCGAGGCGATAGCAAGCAGAAGCGTCAACTCGGGAGCATCCGATGCGACATCCGATCCTTTTCCCGGCGCGCCGGTCGCCAGTTGATCCGTGGCGACACGCGGTGCTGTACGCGGCGTCACCATGCCCTGCAGATGATCGCACGCCGGGCCGCACACGAGCGCAGTCCGGTAGACAGCCAGGCACCTTGAACCCTGATGCTCAAGGTCTTACCATTCGACTTACTTGTCTGGCGACCGGAAAGCTGATCATGGAAACCGTCACACTCTCAAGCAAAGGGCAATTGGTCATCCCCAAGGCTGTTCGCGAGCACATGGGTGCGAAAGCCGGCGCCGTCTTTGCCGTCCGTTATGCCGACGGGGAACTTCACCTCAAGCCGGTCGAGGCCCGGCCTCCCTCTTCACTGGACGAAGTGGCAGGGTTCCTGGCGCGCCCCGGGCGCAAGCCGCTGACTGAGGCTCAGACCCGCGCGGCCATACGGGCAAGGTTGAAGGCGCGCAACGCGCCATGATCGCGTTGGACACCAACCTGTTGGCGCGCCTGCTGCTGAAGGATGACGCTGCGCAGCATGCGCGCGTCAAGGCACTACTGGCAACGGACCAGGTCTTCACGGCGCCCGTGACTGTCTTCCTGGAACTGGTATGGGTACTTGAAGCGAATGATTGCCCGGCTGCGAATGTGTCGCGCGGGCTGGAGTTGCTGCTGGGCCTGCCGAACTTCAGGTCGGGTCAATCTGACGCCTTGCACCAGGCCCTGCACGCCTATGCTCGCGGAATGGACTTTGCGGATGCGCTGCATCTGGCACTCAGCCAGGGCGAGGAAGCCGTGATGACGTTTGACAAGGCCTTCGCCCGCCAGGCGACCAGGTTGGCGCTGGCGCCACCGGTAAGGACGGCTTAGGTCGAAGTGTGGATCGGCTGGCGCGACGCTCGCGTCCTCGAGGCCGTGGCGCTCAGGCGCTCGCAGGGGTGTTTGAACGTACTATTCACCGGTAGACTTTTCCCACACGACGAGCCGGCAGCCAGCCGGCCGCATCCTCCGGAGGAGCCGGCATGACCGTTGAAACGCGTCCGCTTTCCTATGCGCTCGGCGCCGAGGTGGTCGGCATCGACCTGAACAGGCCGCTGTCCGAATCCGAGTTCGGCGGCATCTATCGCGCCTTCCTGGACCATGGCGTGCTGCTGCTGCGCGGGCAGAAGATCACCCGCGAGCAGCACATCGAGTTCAGCCGCCGTTTCGGCGAGCTCGATCGCCACGATTCGCTGCCTCGCGACCGCCATCCGGAGTATCCCGAACTGCTGATGGTGACCAATCTGCCGCAGGCCAACGGCGAACCGTCGAACTCGCGCTACACAGGGCAGCTCTGGCATTCGGACATGTCGTTCACGCTGGTGCCCTCGCTCGGATCGCTGCTGCGCGGCGTGGAGGTGCCCCCGGTCGGTGGGGACACCATGTTCACGAACATGTATGCCGCCTATGAAGCGCTGTCCGCCGGCATGAAGAAGCTGATCGCAGACCTGCACGGCGTGCATCGGCCAGAGCGCAAGAACGCAGGGGTCGCACCAGAGTGGGAGAAGGAGAACCGCCGGCTCAATCCGCCCGTGGCGCAACCGGTGGTGCGGGTGCATCCCGAGACCGGCCGCAAGGCGCTGTACATCGGCGAGAAGGTGAAGTCCTTCGAAGGAATGACCGAGGAAGAGAGCCGCCCGCTGATCGACTACCTGATCCGCCATGCCAGCCGGCCTCAGTTCGTCTATCGCCACCAGTGGCGGCCCGACGACATCCTGATCTGGGACAACCGCTGCACGATGCATGTCGCCCTCGGTGACTACGACCCGTCGCTGCGCCGGCACATGGAGCGCACGACGGTGATGGGTACGCCGTCCGGGCATGTGGTGGACGAGGCTGTCGCTGCAGCGGTGGCGGCATGAAGGCCGCCGCCGGCGTCGCTGCGCTGCTGGTCCTGGGCGCGGCACAGGTGCACGCGCAGCAGCCGCAGAACTTCCCCGTTCGTCCGATCAGGATGCTGGTTCCGTTCGCGCCCGGGGGTACGACCGACATCATGGCCCGCGTGGTCGCGTCACAGATGTCGAACGCATGGGGCCAGACGGCGATCGTCGACAACCGTCCCGGTGCCAACGGCATCATCGCCAGCGAGATGACGGCGAAGGCGAGCCCGGACGGATACACGCTGCTCTATGTGGCGATCGGGCATGCGATCAACTCGCTGATCTATCGAAAGCTGCCCTACGATACCGAACGCGACTTCACGCCGATCAGCCTCGGGGCGACCTTCGCGCAGCTGGTGCTGGTGCATCCCGGCGTGCCTGCTGCCAGCCTGAAGGATCTTCTCGCGCTGGCGAGGAGCAAGCCGGGCGCGATGAGCTATGCCTCCGGCGGCATCGGCTCCTCGCAGCACCTCGCAGGCGCCCTGTTTGCTTGGCAGGGCCGGCTGCAGGTCAACCATGTGCCCTACAAGGGCGGCGCACCCGGTCTCACCGACCTCATGGCGCGCAATGTCGACATGATGATCATCCAGCCCACCTCGCCGGAGCAGGTGACCGGCGGCCGGGTGCGTGCGCTGGCCGTCACTTCTCCCCGTCGCAATGCGGCGTGGACGGACCTGCCGACCGTTGCCGAGGCTGGCCTTCCCGGCTATGAGTCTCAGGCCTGGTATGGCCTGGTCGGGCCGCGTGGCCTTTCGCGCGAGGTGCTCGGCAGATTGTCCGAGCAGGCCGTGGCGGCACTGACCACGAAGGACATGCGCCAGCGCATCGCCGCCCAGGGTGGCGAGGTGGTGGCGAGTTCCCCGGCCGAGTTCACGGCATTCATCCGACGCGAGATCGAGCGCTACGGGAAGGTGGTCAAGGAGTCCGGCATAGTCGCGGAGTAGTACGCTCGAGGCGTCGGCAGCCGCTGGCCTCCGAGGTTCATGCCTGAACGTACGCACCTGCCTGCGCGGCGCGGGTGCCGTCGCAAGTGCAACTCAGCGGTGGCGACGAACGACTCCAGCAGTTCAATGGAATCAGAACCGCTGGCAAGCTCGGCGTACACCATGCCGTTGATGATGAGTGGACCGCGTTTGCTCCACGAATCGAGTTGCGCTGCAGACCGATCGGCCTGCTTGCGGTGACTTTCAGCCTGCAGGCGCTTCCACGCATCGAGATCCCGCCGTGGCCGCGTCGGGCACGGGCCGAGCGAAGCCGCAACTGCGGCAAGGTCGTCGCAGTGCTTCGCGGTGCAGGTCCAAGGCTGCGGGCGGAATCAGGAATTGCCGTGGCGGGACGCGGGCGGCGCCGTTGCAGGGGTGGCACCCGCCCGCTTAACATGTATGCGTCCCATCACACCCTGCAGGAGCCTGGTCCAATGGTCCCATCCCGCACCCTCCTCGTCACGGGCGGCGGCATCGGCATTGGCCGCGCCAGCGCGCTGGCCTTTGCGCGCGCAGGCTGGCACGTGGTCGTCACCGACATCCTTGAAGCCGAGGGGCACGCCGTGGCCGCCGAGATCGTGGCCGCCGGCGGCAGCGCCAGCTTCGCGGCCCTGGATGTGCGATCCACCGAGCAGGCAGACGCCGTCGTCGCGGCTGTGCTGTCCGAGCGTGGTGCCATCGACGCCCTTGTGCTCAATGCCGGCATCGCGCACAAGGTACCGCTCGCGCAGCTGTCGGACGAACGCTGGGACGATACGGTGGACATCGACCTCAAGGGCATGTTCCGCGTGGCCCGTGCCGCACTGCCGTCCATGCGCGCGCGACGCACCGGCGCAGTGGTATGCCTGACCTCGCTGATGGGCGTGGCGTGGGGCTGGGCCGAGCACGTCCACTACTCGGCAGCCAAGTCTGGCGTCATCGGCCTGATGCGCGGCCTGGCGGCAGAGGTGGCTTCCGACGGCGTGCGGGTGAACGCGGTGTCGCCGGGCTACGTGCGCACGGCGCAGCTGCTGTCGGCCGAGCACTCGCTGGGGCCGGAAGGCGTCGAACTCGCGGCCGCGCGCGTGCCACTGGGACGCGTGGGCGAGCCGGAGGACATCGCCGACGTAATCCTCTTCCTGGCTTCGGACGCTGCCCGCTACGTCACGGGCCAGGTCATCGTGGCGGACGGCGGCCTGGCGATCACGCCGCAGTAGCCAACTGCATCCCACATGCCGATCGCGGATGCGGGAGTGCTCCGAGCGCTTCATGTCCGCTGGAGACTGACCCTCTGGCTCATCCGATCAATGGATTGCGGACTGCAAGCGCCGGAAACCGGGAGAAGTCGCGGTCGGCCGACCACAACTCGGCCACGCCGTGCGCAAGGCAGATCGCTGCGATGCGCGCGTCGTGAATCGCCCCCCCGTGCGCCCTGGCTGCCAGCGCCAGCGGCTCCAGATGCTGCAAGTAGTCGTCGTCCTCACCGATGAACACAAGGTTGGCCAGCGTCTGCAAAGCGCGCAGTTGAGCGAATGCCGTACTGGCGGGCGTGGCAGTCTTGTAGATGCGCGGATGTGTGACGACGGCGAAGAACTCGTGCGCACACGGCCAGGGAATGGCCCATGCACGGGCCCCGACGGCGAGCGACTCCAGTGTCAGGCGTGCACGGTCGTGGAAGGGCGAGTCTGCGCGGTGCGCGTAAACCAGGATGTTGGTGTCAACCGCGATCACGGTAGATCTCGTCGCGCGTCGCCTCCCAGCCAGCATCCGCGAACTCCGGCGACAAGCCGTCGCCCGGAAAAGGCTGCAGGGCAAAAGGCGCGGCACGCTTGCGGATACGCGCCCGCAGCGCCAGGCGCAGGCCCTCTTCGATCAGCGCCTTGAGCGTGGAGTTTTCACGCCGCGCGACAGCCTTGCTGCGCTCCAGAAGATCGTCCGGCAGTTCGATGGTGGTCTTCATATGGGTCACCCATACTGTCGATACGGCTCGCATGGTAGCTCGGCCGGGATGGCCGATCAACGCACTTCCATGGGCTTGCAACCTCGAACAGCCCCGTATGCATGACGGGCGCATGGAGAGGTGACGCGGCGGGGGAGAAAGCCAGGTACCCGACGCAGCCTTGTCATGGCCCTGTCACGGCCTTGCCTCACGACGGCGCTAGTGTCTGGCGCATGACTTGCTCCGGGAGCCCTCCGATGGATAGCACGCGCCGCCACATCCTCAACCTCTCGCGCCGCGGCCTGCTGCGCGGCTCCGTAGCCGCCGCCGCGCTGGTGGCGATCCAGCCGGCCATCGTGCCGCGCGTGTGGGCGCAGCCGGTCTTCGCACGCTATCCGTTCAGCCTCGGCGTCGCCTCGGGCGATCCGTTGCCCGACGGGGTGGTGATCTGGACCCGGCTCGCACCCGATCCGCTGGCCGGCGGCGGCATGCCGCGGATGGCCGTCGAGGTCCGCTGGGAGGTGGCCGAAGATCCGGGCTTCGCCCGCATCGCGCAGCGCGGCACCGCTCTGGCCAGGCCCGAACTCGGCCACTCCGTGCATGTCGAGGTCGGCGGGCTGAAGCCAGGCCGGCCGTATCACTACCGCTTCCGCGTGGGACGCGAGATCAGCCCGGTGGGCCGCACCCGCACCGCGCCCGCCGCCGATGCCGCGCTGGCACGGCTGCGTTTCGTCAATGCCGGCTGCCAGCACTACGAGCACGGCTTCTTCACCGCCTGGCGGCATATCGCCGAGGAGTCCGAGCTCGACTTCGTCTTCCACTCCGGCGACTACATCTACGAATACCGCGCGCGGGGTCCCCAGCCCGGGGGCTCGCCAGCGGTGCGCCAGCACCTGGGCGAGGAGATCTACACCCTCGACGATTACCGCAACCGCTACGCGCTGTATCGGCTCGACCCCGATCTCGCCGCGGCGCATGCGGCGCATCCCTTCCTGGTTTCCTTCGACGACCATGAGGTGGACAACAACTGGGCCGGCGAGATCAGCGAGGAGGACGGCTCGGCGCGCTTCCCCGTCGCGGTGCCGCCAGAGGTCTTCGCGCTGCGCAAGCAGATCGCCTTCCAGGCCTGGTACGAGATGATGCCGCTGCGCCGCGCCCAACTGCCGCGCGGGCCGCAGATCCTTGCGCATCGGCGCCTGCGCTACGGCAGGCTCGCCGACATCCATGTGCTCGACACGCGCGGCTACCGCACCGACCAGCCCTGCGGCGATGGCGTCGGATCGGCCTGCGCCGAGGTCAATCGCGCGGACGCGACCATGCTCGGTGCCGATCAGGAAGCCTGGCTGCTGCGCAACCTCGAGGGCCGGCACGCCACCTGGCAGGTGCTGGCGCAGCAGGTGATGGTCATGGAGCGCGACCTGGGCGACGATGTTCGCGGGCGCATGATCTCGATGGACAAGTGGGACGCGATGCCGGTGGCACGCCAGCGCCTGCTGGACGGGGTGCGGCAGCGCAATGTCGAAAACCTCGTCGTGCTGACGGGCGACGTGCACAACGCCTGGGCCGGCGAGGTGCGCGCCAACGGCGGGCAGGGGCCGGCGCTGATGACCGAGTTCTGCGCGAGCTCCATCAGCTCCAATGGCGATGGCAGCGAGGCACTGGCCGCGACGCCGACGGTACTGCGACGCAACCCGCACATCTCTTTCTTCAACAACCGCCGCGGCTACTGCCTGCATGAGGCGGGGCCGAAGCAGATGGCGGTGAGCTTCCGTGCGGTGGACTACGTGACCCGCCCCGGCGCGCCGCTGGTGGACAAGGCCCGCTTCGTGGTGGAGGCCGGCCGCGCCACGATCGCCAGCGCCTGACGCAGGCCGCACCCTGGTGGAAGCGGGGCGCGGGCCGGGAATAGACCGCTGGCATCGGCCACCAGCTTCGTGGCTTTGGACGTCGGCGCGCAAGTCCCGATAGACTGGTTGCCATGCATGAGAACACCTTCGACTACATCATCATCGGCGGCGGCACCGCTGGCTGCCTTCTCGCCAATCGACTGAGTGCCGATGCCAGCAAGCGCGTGCTGATGATCGAGGCCGGCGGGCGGGACGACTACCACTGGATCCACATCCCGGTCGGCTACCTGTACTGCATCGGCAATCCGCGCACCGACTGGCTCTTCCGGACCGAAGCCGAGCCGGGCCTGAACGGTCGCTCGCTGCGCTACCCGCGCGGCAAGACGCTGGGCGGCTCGTCGAGCATCAACGGCATGATCTACATGCGCGGGCAGGCCCGCGACTACGAGCGCTGGGCCGAACTCACCGGCGACGACGCCTGGCGCTGGGACAGCGTGCTGGCCGCCTTCAGGATGCATGAAGACCATTACAAGCTCGACCCGGGCCATGTCCCGGTGGACGAGAACTTCCGGCGCCTGCACGGCCACAAGAGCCAGCACTCGGGCAGCCAGGGGCTGGCCGGGAAGATGGGCGGCGAATGGCGCGTGGAAAAGCAGCGCCTGCGCTGGGACATCCTGGATGCCTTTTCCCAGGCTGCGCAACAGGCCGGCATCCCGGCCACCGAGGACTTCAACGGCGGCAACAACGAGGGCGTGGCCTATTTCGAAGTCAACCAGAAAAGCGGCTGGCGCTGGAACACGGCCAGGGCGTTCCTGCGACCAACCTGCTCTGGCCGCCCCAATTTCGAGCTGTGGACCCGCGCGCAAGTCTGCCAGCTCCTGCTTGAAAAGCAGGCCGACGGCAGCCAGCGATGCACCGACGTCGAGGTCTGGACAGGCGCTGAGAAAGTGCAGGCCCATGCCACGCGCGACCCCCAGCGCGACCCGGGCGGTCTGCAAGGCGAGGTGATCCTGTGCGCGGGCAGCGTGGGCTCGCCGCATATCCTGCAGCTCTCGGGCCTGGGCCCGGCAGCGCTGCTGCAGCAGCACGGCATTGAAGTCAGGCAGGACCTGCCCGGTGTGGGCGCCAATCTGCAGGACCACTTGCAGATTCGCTCGGTCTACAAGATACAAGCCGATGGCCGGCGCAACGTCACGCTCAACACCATGGCCCACTCGCTCTGGGGCAAGGCCCGCATGGGCCTGGAATACGCCCTGCGCCGCACCGGCCCGATGAGCATGGCGCCCTCGCAACTGGGCGCCTTCACGCGCTCCGACGCGAGCCAGCCCCACCCGAACCTTCAATACCATGTGCAACCCCTCTCGCTCGACGCCTTTGGCGAGCCGCTGCACGACTTCGACGCCTTCACTGCCAGCGTCTGCAACCTGAGCCCGAGCAGCCGTGGCACGGTCCATCTCAAGAGCAGCCGCTTCGACGAGGCGCCGGCGATCGCACCCAATTACCTCAGCACGAGCGAAGACCGCCAGGTCGCGGCGGACTCCTTGCGCCTGACGCGCCGCATCGTGAGCCAGCGCGCGCTGGCGCCATTCATGCCCGAAGAGTTCAGGCCCGGGCCGCAATACCAGAGCGACGAAGAACTCGCTCGACTGGCCGGAGACATCGCCACCACCATCTTCCACCCGGTGGGCACCACCCGGATGGGCCGTGCAGACGACCCGATGGCGGTGGTCGATTCGCACCTTCGGGTGCGCGGCGTGCGCGGACTGCGGGTGGTCGACGCCGGCGTGATGCCGATGATCACCAGCGGCAACACCAACGCGCCGACCTTGATGATTGCGGAGAAGGCCGCCGCGTGGATTGCTCGCGGCGAGTAGACCCGGTTCGTCGGCGCGACGCTTGCGTCCTCGAGGCCGGGGCCGCAGGTCGTGCAGTACGGCGATCGGATCGAACTGATCCCGGAGCGCCCGGCGCGCGAGCTCCGAGGCTTCCTTGCCGGGATCGACACCTCGGTCCCGAGGGAGGCGGATCGGGTGTGAATCTCGTCGACTCCTCGGCGTGGCTCGAATACTTCGCCGCCGCTGCGATCGAGGATACCGGGTCGCTGCGACTCCGCCGGCGGAGTGCGGCCAAATCGACGATGAGTAGAGGTTGCGCACGCCGGTTGCGGAGAGGATCGAGTGGTTCCATAATGAATCCATCGTCTCCATTCCGGAGGCAGTCTTGGGGAGCTGCCATGCCCGTGAACCTGTCCGTGAAGAACGTACCGGACGCACTCGCCCAACGGCTGCGCGAGCGCGCGCACCGTAACCGGCGGTCGTTGCAGCGCGAGCTGCTGACGATCCTCGAAGGGGTGGCCAGCGAGCGCGGCGCGGCGCCGAGCGGCGACGGACCGGCGGCAGGTGCCTTGACGGTGACGCAAGTCAGTGAACGGGCCGCCGCGCTGTTTCCCGGAGGAACCCGCAGTTCCATGGGCTACATCCGCGAACTGCGCGACGGACGTTGAACGTGGCGCTCCCGCGCGCTTCGACGGCGTCGTTGCATGTCGCGGAACCCCACGCGTTCTACTCGAGCCGCCCGCGACTGGTGGTGGACGCCACCGTAGTCGCAGCCCACCTGTTTGCCGAACCCGAGGCACCGCTCGCGGCCGCCGCGCTTCAGGCGCGCGCCCTGCATGCGCCTGACCTGATCGACTACGAGCTGATCAGTGTCGCTCTGAAGAAGATCCGCCGCGAACGGCTTCCGCAGGCGGCCGTCACGTCCGCACTCGCCCTGATCGACGGGATGGCGGTCGAACGCCATCGGCTCGACATGTCCAGCGTCCTGCGGCTGGCGGATCGCTACGCGCTCACTGCATACGACGCGGCCTATCTCAGTCTGGCTGAACTGCTGGGCGCACCGCTGGCCACGTTCGACGAGCAGCTCGCGGCGACTGCGCGCGAACATCTGGCGCAGCCGCCGCTCCATGGGGAAGGCGACGCATGAATTCGTCGATGCCGCAAGGTGCTCAGGCACCTGGCAAGTCACGGGAGGTGCTCGGTGCGGTAACGGTCGAGAGCGAAGATCCAGGAGGGAAACAGAGCCCGACCGGTTGCACCCGGGCGGCCACCGGCAGGTAGATCATCCCGCCGTTGCCGATCGGCACCGACTGCACCGATGCCGGAATGTGCAGCAGGAAGGTGCGATCCGGCAGCGTCGCCGCGGAGTAAACGACCGCATGCCGTGCGCCGGGCGGCACGGGCATCTCGACCCGGAAGTGGCTGCCACGCAGGAGGTCACTGGCCTGCCGCAGCGCCGGGCTCACTCCCGGCCCGATCGGCGCGTGCCGCTCGTCGAGCCAGAGCACGGACGGGACGAACACCCGCGCCGCAAACGGTGCCGCCACCCTCGGCATGCGAACCGTATCTGGCGTTGATCGCAGCCCGGGTCCGGGTCGTGCTCGGTCTTGTTGACCTCAATGTGGGTCATACGGCGCCTCGCAGGACGCGGAACAAGGGGTTTGGCACATGCAGGTTTACCTGCAGGTCGCAAACTCTTTGCCGGCCTGCGCTTCTTCACCTGACCGCCAGACCGTTGCGCAGAACTTGTCAAGAGCCCAGAGCGAATGTCGGCAGGCCCGCGGCAGCAATTGCACATCCGGGCGAAACTACTATACCAATGTCGCCAAGCTTGAATCGGCCATAGCGCAGCTTCAAAGTGGCAGTACGACGGCTAGCTCGCAGCAAGGCGGTGGATCGCAGGGAGGTGTCGGATCGAATGCTTGTGAACAAGAATATTCGCGCAAAGATTCCGAAATGTCAGCGCTGCAAAGCCGAACTCAAAGCGTCGTTGCAGTCTCGCAGCTGACGCTTTACATGATCGACGAACTAAGACGGGTGCTCGATAGCCAGGTGTGTAACGGCCAGCCTGCCCGGCAGAGAATCGCCGGCCTTATGCAGATGCGGCAAAACACCGAGACAACTTGCAAGCGCCAGGCGACAAATCCATCAGATTGCCAACCGCGCAGGCCTTAGCACCCGCAGCTTCACTGCGCCCACCCTATTGCGCCCACCCTATTGCGCCCACCACTCAACGGAGAACGCCTTATGCTCACCCGAGTTTTCTGCCTCGCCATTTCTGTGCTTCTGACCGCTTGCAGTTACCAGAGCCCTCCCCGCACGGACCCGCTGGCAGACTTGCTGGGGGGTATCAAGCCAGTTGATGCTCCAGTGAGAGGGGTAATGGGGGCGAAGGACAAGACGCTCGCGCTGATCGTCAGTACCAGTTCCGAGACCCAGATCAAGGCGCGAGAAGAACTCGATACCAAATATGTTGAGGGTTACATCAAGTCGTGGGAGCCACGCAGCTATCCCATAGTCAAGGCCATGTATGACTCTGTCGCGCCACGTGCTCTGATCGAAGGAACCTTGCTGGAATTGCGCTCACGCTTCAAGAATGTCGTTGTGGTCAATGACTTCGCCGATTTCAGGGATCGCAAACTCGACATCGCAGCAGTGGTTGATCTGGGCATAGAGGGTAAATACAAAAGCAATCCCGCAGAAAACGCCGCTGCGTACATCACTGACATTACGCTGCATTTTTTTGATCCACAACTGAGGCGTCTCGGCATCGCAAGCGGCATCGGCTCTGATGCCGGCTCTAGAAGCAATGCCTCTGATCTGAAGTATTTATTTAATCCGTTTTTGCCGGGCCCCAGGCCTGAAGAGCTCGTCAAGCCCTTGATCGATGCAGAATTGCGAAGCCGACAGGCGGCATTTCAGAAGTTGAAGGCATCGCTGGACGAAGTTGTCCGATAGATCGGGAAACAAATGAGCCAAGCTTTTGGCGCGGTTGCGCGTGCAATGCATCGCGTGCGACTTTCGGGTGTCGTGGTTTTGGCCGCGTTGGCCGGCGTGGCGCAGGCGCAGGTGAGCGACTGGGCAACCAGCAACTGCCCCGCCTTGCAAGAGCCCGCACAGGTGGCCCTCGTCCGGCTATGCAACGGGCACGCAGGCTGCGCCATGATGGTGGCGCAGCAAGGCAACTCTGTGGGCTGCTGCCGGTTTTATGGACACCTTGTTAAGGTGGAAAACGATACCGGAGGTGTCACATGGGAACGAGACGGTAGTTCAGCAGAGAGTTCAAGCTTGAGGCGGTGAAGCTGGTCAAGGAGCGCGGCCTGTACGAGTGAGTATTTCCAGCGGCTCTTGGCCGAGTAAGGCATCGTGTGCAGCATGAGCCGCGCAGGAGAAGTCTGGGACAACTCGGCCATGGAAAGCTTCTTCAGCAGTCTGAAGACCGAACGCACGGCACGAAAGGTGTATCGCCTGCGCGACGAGGCGAAATCAGACGTGTTCGACTACATCGAGCGCTTCTACAACCCGACGCGTCGCCACTCAACCATCGGGTACATCCGTCCAGTACAGGTCGAATGGGCTCGAGAAGCTTAGGTCGGTGTCCACGGAACCGGCAGCAGCCCACAGTGGACGGCATGACCTCAGAATTTCCAGAAGCTCGGAGGTGCCGATAGCGGGGTATCCAGGATGGGATCGGTGCGTCGTACCAGGGGATCGAGCCAGTCTGCCTTTGTGTTCGCCCACTCGACCCACTGCTCCTTCTCGGCGGTGTACTCGCCGTCCTGGCGAGCGCGGCCCTCGAAGGCGGCGATGAACTCGCGCAAGCGTGTCGCGCGCTGCAGCCGGACAGAATCGCGAAGCAATGCGCGCAGCTTGGTCTGTTCGTCGTGGAGCGCCCGCACTTGCGCCTCGTAGCCGGCGACCGCTTCCGCATAGGCCTGCTGACGGCGCTGCTCTTCTGCCTCCTTGACGCGCTTGGCTACCGCCAG
>CAIQON010000251.1 GCA_903873475.1 uncultured bacterium | reverse complement strand
TCTCGCAGGACACCTCCACCGACGACATCCCGATCGTCAATGCCCGTCCGAAGTGGACTGGCCGCTTCACGCTGCGCGTGATCATGGAAGACTGCAAGGTCAACCCCTGCAACTACGGCGTGCGCTTCTTCTCCGACAAGTGAGGGTCTGACCACCGGATGACCGGTGGTCGGGGAGGGCCGTGCCGCGCGCTTCTCACATGAACGGTAACCTGATCGTGGCACCCTGCGTTTCGGCAGGCTGGTTGTATTGCCTTCTCGGCACTATCATGGCTCCCTGGCCGGATTGCAGGCGGGGCGCATGGTCGCGGGAGGGTGCTGCGATCGTCTAGGCAGGCGGTTCCGGACGGTCGGACGCGGTCGAGTAACGGAGAGCACGGGCGATGGCGAAACGCAGCAGAGGCTTCCAGCTGAAAGCAGGCGTGCAGCGTGCGCTGTTGATCGCTGCTGCGCTGCATCTGGCGCACGGCGGGCGGGCCCTGGCATTGCCCACGGGTCCGCAGGTGGCCGCGGGTGCCGCGCAGTTCGCCAACCCGGCCGCCAATGCGCTGCAGATCACCAACGCGCCCGGCACGGTCATCAACTGGCAGAGTTTCTCGATTGCGCCGAACGAACTGGTGCGCTTCGTCCAGCAGAGCGCGGCCAGTGCGGTGCTCAACCGCGTCACCGGCCCGCAGATGTCCGAGATCCTCGGCCGCCTGCAGTCGAACGGTCGGGTGTTCCTGGTCAACCCGAACGGTATCCTGATCGGCCCCGGGGCGGTCGTCGATGTGGCCGGCCTGGTGGCCTCCACCCTGCCGCTGTCCGACCGCGACTTCCTCGACGGGCGGCTGCGCTTCTCCGGGCAGGGCGGCTCCATCCTCAACCAGGGGGTGGTGCGGGCGGGGCCGGGCGGCTCGGTGCTGCTGGTCGGCCCGGACATCCGCAACGAGGGCGTGATCGAGGCCCCTGGCGGGAACATCACGCTGGCTGCAGGTCGCACCGTCACGCTGACCCCGCTCGATGGCAGCGGTGTCAGTTTCGAGGTGCAGGCGCCCACCGATTCGGTGGTGAACATCGGCCGTCTGGAGGCGGGCGCGGTACGTGCCTTCGCCGGTACGCTGCGCCACAGTGGCGAGGTGCGGGCTCGGTCGCTCGCGCTCGATGAGGGTGGGCAGGTGGTGCTGCGTGGCAGCGCGCAGACGACGCTCGCCGCCGGCAGCCGCACCCAGGCCGACGGCGCGGCCGGGGGGCAGGTCCGCATCGAGTCCTCGGGTACCACCTGGGTCGAGGGCACGGTCAGCGCGACCGGGGCGGCCGGCTCGGGCGGCCGCATCGACGTGCTGGGCGATCGGGTCGCGCTCGCCGGGGCGGCGTCGATCGATGCATCGGGGGCCGGCGGCGGCGGGTCGGTACGCATCGGCGGCGGCCTGCAGGGCCGGGAGGCGGACGCGCGCAACGCGACGATGACCTATCTTGCGCCCGATGCCTCGGTACGGGCGGATGCCACCGGAGCCGGCAACGGCGGACGGGTGATCGTCTGGGCCGACGACGCGACGCGCGCTTTCGGCCGGGTCAGCGCCCGCGGCGGTCCGGCCGGGGGTAACGGCGGCTTCGCCGAGGTATCCGGCAAGCGTTTCCTCGATTTCGATGCACGGGTGGACCTCTCCGCGCCGCTCGGGCGCAGCGGCACCCTGCTGCTCGACCCGTACGACGTCGAGATCGGCATTTTCCCGGACAACAGTGGCGGCAACGGCGGCGGCAATCCGTGGTTGTGGGCGCCGAATGGCACCGCCCCCTCGCGGCTCAGGTGGACCACGATCGGCAGCCAGCTCGCCATCGGCACCAGCGTGGTCGTCACCACGCTGGGCGATTACGGCGGCACCAGCGCCGGCAACATCACGGTCACCGCCGACTCCGGCGCGCTCTCGGGCAACGGGTCGCTGTCGCTGCTCGCCCAGGGCAGCATACGATTCGATGGCGCTGTCACCCTGCCTGCTGGCACGTTGTCGCTCGCCGCCGGCTGGGACGGCGGGTCCACGTTCTATCCGGCCGTCACGGCCGGCATCGGGCGTATCGAGCAGGCGACCAACGGCGTGCTCAATGCGCACACGCTGCTCGCTCGTGCCGGGGGGGCGGTCGATCTCGGTGCGGCGGTGAACCAGGTGTCGAACGTCGCAGGACGGGCCGGCGGTACCTTCAGGCTCGTCAATGGCAACGACCTCGCGGTCACCGAGGCCGCCGGGGTCTCCGGTGTCAGTGCTACCGGGCTTGCGGGTGGATCCGCGCTCGTGGATCTTTCGGTGAGTGCGGGGTCGCTGACGGTGCTGCAGCCGGTCACCGCGCGTGGCGACGGCCATGCCCCGGTGGCGCGGCAGAACGAGGTCCGGC
This sequence comes from uncultured bacterium, assembly GCA_903873475.1. GTDB lineage: Bacteria > Pseudomonadota > Gammaproteobacteria > Burkholderiales > CAIKXV01 > CAIKXV01. The sequence goes on along the minus strand of CAIQON010000251.1, from coordinate 7,273 downwards.
TCTCGGCGGCCGGCGACCTGCGGGTGCTCGGCGACACCGGCCGTGAACCGGCCACCCTCGTGCTGGCCGAGGGCGGGGACGGGCTGGCGGCGCAGGCGCGCGGTGCCCGGGTCACCCTTGCGAGTACGGGGGGCCAGGTGCGGATCAACCGCGCGGTCGTGCGGGCGCAAGGGGGCGACACCGATGCCGCGGTTACCGGTGCCTCCGGTGGGACGGCCACCATCGACGTCACCGCAGCTGCCGGACGGGTCGACCTTCAGGGAGGCGCGCGCCTCGAGGCGGTTGGCGGGCGCCTGGAAGCACTCGAGGCGGTCGCCGCAGGCGCGGCTGCAGGCAGCGCCACGATCTCGGTCTCGGGCCGCGACGGCATCGGCGTGGCTGCCAGCGATCCGAACACGCCGTCCCTCGATGTGTCGCTTACGGCCCTCGGCGGCGCCTCGGGCGTGGCCGACGGGGCCGGCGGCGCGGCCGGTATCGTACTCACCAGCGCGAGCGGTGCCATCGGCATCGCCCGTGCGGCCTCGGCTACCCTGACAGCGACCGGCGGCGCCGGCGCAGAGGGCGGCGATGCGCAGATCACCGTCTCCAGCCGGGATGCACTGGAACTGGGCAATGGCTCGGACCCGCAGTCGCCGAAGCTGGCGCTGCTGGCCGCCAGTGGCGGCCAGGGGCCCTGGGAAGGTGGCGTGGGCGGATCGGCCACGATCGCCCTTTCCACCCGCGCGGCGGGCTCGTCCCTGCTGGTCGACGGGGGGAGCGACACGACGGGCACCGCGCTGATCAGCGCGCTCGGCGGCGATGCCCGGGACGTGGGCGGCGCAGCCGCGGTGATCCTGGACAGCCTCGGCGGCCTGGGGCTGTCCGGGCGCCCGGTGCTGGCGCAGGGTGGCCACGGCGGCACGTGGCCAGGCGCGCAGCCCGGTCAGGGGGGCGGCGACGGGGGTTCCACGTTCTCCGTCCTGCCGGTCGAGGCGCCGGCCGGGCGCGCAGGGGAGGCCACCGTCGGGCTGCTCGCGCGCGGAGGCGATCTGACGGTATCCACCCAGGTCATCGCGCGCGGTGGCACCACCCTCGACGGGCAGTCGGCCACGGGCCTGCTGCGCCTGCATGTGGCCGGCGCGTCCGGCTTCGACCGGGATCTCCAGGAATCGTCGAAAGCCATCCAGATCAACGCCCTCGACGTCACGACCGAAAACCGGGCTATCGACCTGCGGAGTGTCCGGTTCAGCCCGGACGGATCGACACTCAACGTCTCCAACGTCTTCGGGCTGAGGTCGCTGCGGTTCCACAACGCTGCCGGCGACCTGTCCCCGAAGGATATCTATGGCGGGTATGACGTGCGGATGGCGCTCGACCTGCAGGCCTCCGGTGCGATCCTCGGGCGTGCCGATGGCGCGTTCGCGGTCGGCAGTGGCGTCTCCCGCCTGAGCCTGTCGGCGCCTGCCGTGGGCAGCGCAGCGCAACCGGTCAACGTGCAATGGGGCTCGGGCGATGGGCTGCCCCTCGCGGTGACGGCCGGGGCGGGGGGTGCCCATGTGGATATCTACCGCCAGGGGACGCGCGACTGGTCAGCGCCACTGGACCTGTCGCTGACCGTAGCCAATGCCGACGCCCGCATCCGCTGGGGCGGCGAGTACCTCGCGGGGCCGCTCGGCGGATCACTCGGGTTCGTGGCGGAGACCGCCCGCCTCGAGCAGACTGGGGGCGCCGATACCTCGCTCGTGCCGGGCGCCCTGGCCTTCCGCAACTCGGCCGGTAGCGTGCTTCCCGGGGCGCTCCAGGCCCGAGAGCAGATCACGCTGACGGCCAGTGGCGACATCCGGGCCGACAGCCAGTCGCTGCTGCGCCTGAGCGGGTACCCGTCATTCGATCGCACGGCGCGCATCGACCTCAATGCCGGCGGCTCGATCGGCCGCTGGGAGCCCACTGCAGACGTGGAAGTGTTCACGCCACTGGGCGTGCGCTTCACCGCCGGTGGGGTGCTCGCGGTACGCGCGGGCGGCACGAGCGTTGCGATCCGGGGGGGGGATTCGCACGAAGGGCCCGGGTCGGTGGCGCTGGCCGTCGGCCAGACCGACGCGCGCATCGACCTCGATAGCGGCGGCGTCGAGTCCATCCAGTACCGTGGGCAGACTGGCGGTGGGCGGCTCGATGCGCGCGCGACCGGGCTGGCCGCCCTGCGCTTCGACCAGACCACGGCGAGCGACGGGCACGTCGAGGGCGGCAACATCAACGTCGGCGGCAGCCTGAGGATCGAGACCGCGAGCGGCTACATCGCCAATGCCGACGGTGCCTCGCTGATGCGGGCGGACGGCGGCCTGGTGCTGCGGGCGCCGGCCGGGCGTATCGGGAGCGCGGGCGGCAGCGACCCTCTGCGTACCCGCGCGCAGACGCTCGACGTGGGCGCCTCGGGGTCCATTCGTCTGTCCAACGACGGGTTCCCGTCCGCGCTCACCGTGACGACCGCGGGTCAGGATGTCGATGTGCGCCGCAGCCTTCCCGGTGGAGCGGACTCGAGGCTTCTCGAGTTCAGTCGCAGCAACTCGGTGCTGGACATCGATGCGCCCTACCTGCAGTCCTATCAGGCGATCACCTTCGTCAACACCGATGCGGCGACCGGAGTCGCTACCCGCGACGTGAACGCAGGCACCGGCATGCTCCAGATCGAGACCGCCGGGCACCTGCGCAATCACAGTGCGGGCCAACCGCTCATCAATGCGGGACACCTCACGCTGCGAGCGGACCAGGGTATCGGCGGGCCGAATCCGATCGGCAGCCCGGCCGGTCGCCCGCTGGCGATTCGCCTCGACAACGGCAGCGGCAGCGGCGTGCTGACCCTGGACAACCGGTCGTCCACTGCCGGCGCCTACGTCATCAACGAGACCGGGCTGGCCAACCCGCTGCTCGACCTGACCACTCGCGGTGGCGACCTTCGGGTGGAGTGGGTGGCCGGCGGTGTTCCGCGCCGGGTCGACTACCGCGCCGCCGAGGCAGGCGCATTCACCCTCGATGCCGGAGAACAGCCAGTCCGGTTCACCCAGGCCGCTGGCGATCTCTCGGTGCACTCGGTGTTCAACGCGGGCTCGGACGTGCCGCTCACGCTGCGGGCCACCGGCCACATCCTGATGGCCAATGGCGCCGAGCAGGTGACGGTGAGCGGGGCCCTGTCGCTGCACGCCGGGGGCGACATCGGGCAGGCGCAATCCGCTTTTCGCGCCCAGGCCCCCGGGGTCTGGTCGCTGGCCGGGCGCAGTGTCCATGCGGACAACCTCGCCGCGCCCGCAGCCGTGCTGGTGGGCACCAGCGGTGGCGAGGCGCACGTGACCTGGGCCGGCCTCGGCGGGACGACGGCCAACCAGCTGCAGGCAGCCCTGTCCCAGGACCGATCCACCACACGGGTGTCCGTGGCCGGGGTCGGGGGTGAGGGCTCCTCGCCACCTGCCGACTACGCCAATCGGGCGCTGATCGTGACCAACCGGGCGGGGCATGTCGAGATCGGCGACATCCGGGCTCCGGGCGTGCGGCTCGCGCTGGCCGCGCACGGTGACATCCGTGATTCCACCGAGGTGCTGTCCAGCCTGGCCGTGGGGTCGGGCGGGTCGGTCTTGCTGGCCTCGGCCACCGGGTCGATCGATGTGCGCAGCATCAGCGGCGACCCGCTGCACACGGCGGTGCGCGTGAACATCCCCAACGCCAGTGACCGCTCCGCACGGGTCGAGTGGACGGACAGCGGCGACACGTCCCGGATCGGCTACGTCGGCTCCGGCCTGCTGTCCATCGAGGCGCCGACATCGGGCTCGGCAATCAGTTTCGTGAACGGACCGCTCAGCGTGGCCTCGCCGTCGACCGCCGCCTGGCGCAGCGCGGTGTTCGGCGAGCATGACCTGCAGGTGGGCATGATCAACGCGCCCCTGTCGGCAGTGACCCTGGCCACCAGCGGGACGATCCGCCAGCCGAACCCGGGCGACCCGGCGCGCATCGCAGCGCTGCGCCTGTTCGCGCTCAACGGTATCTACGGGGGCTCGGCTGATGCCGATGGCGCCGGGATGCCGTTTTCGGCAGTCACCGATCAGGTGTCCGCCTACAACCTGAGAGCCAACGGTGCGCGCGCCGCGGTGCCGGAGTTCTTCCTGCTCTACCGCACCGACGGGATACGCCTGCGGGCAAGCCCGACGGTCGATGGTGGCGATGTGACCGTCTGGCGCCGCGATGGCCTGTTCGGCGCGGCCGAGCCGGGCGGGGCGCTCTCGGACGCCCAGCGCGCGCAGGCCGGCCTGTCCGAACATGACGCGTTCGGCGCGGGCATCCGCAATGCCACGCCGCGGGGCGATGTGCGGCTCACGGTCGATCGGGCCGGCGGCGTGGCTGAAGGCCTGCGGGTCGGCGAAGACGGCAACGGCGGCATCCACGCCAGCAATGGCGATGTGGTGCTGACCGCCGATCGCATCGACCTGCAGGCGACGGTTCGCAACCGCGAAGGGGTCCAGGACTCCGGTCCGTATATCGCCCCGAGACGCGTCCAGTTCCGGCCCGCCACGGCGGGCAGGGCGATCGAGGTCTGCACAGCCGGGTGCACCCTTTCGCCGACCGCCTCGCTGCGCCTTGATCCGGAGCAGTTGTCGAGCCGGGTCGACGCTGCATGGATCGTCCTCGGGGACAGCGCGGCGCTCTCCGGCGTGGGCCAGGCGATCGTGCCGTCCATCCTGCGCATCTCCGAGGCACTCGACCTCACGGCGCGGGGTTCCGGGCTGGTCCTGTCCGGCGGCGACATCGCGCAGCGGTCGATCCCGCGCGACGGGGCGGACGCCACCGAGGCCCCGATATCGGTGCGACTGCTGCGCGTGGACGGCGCTACGGTCGACCTGCGCGCGGCGAACCGCGTCGATTACGTGACGGGCCGGGCGCAGCAGGCGTTCCGGCTCAACAACGCGGTCGACCTGTGGGCCGGGGTCGGTTTTGACGCTCCGGACGGTTACCTGAGCGAACTGTCGGTGAACGGGACCGCAGCCGGCGAGCCTGTCGTGCTGGATGTGTCGACGACCGGCTCGCTCGGGCTCGGACCGTTGAAAGCGAGGAACACCGATGTATCGGAGAATTCGACCGGGTCGCGGGTCCGGCTTCGGGCCTCCGGGGACATCACCCAGTTCACCAGCGGTGCCGGCGTCGAGGCGGACCGCCTCGAGGTCGTGTCGACGGGCGGGCGGGTCAACCTGACCGATCGGGCGGGCAACCGGTTCGGCACGGTCGCCGGCAGCAGTGCGGGCCGTTTCATCCTGGAGGCGGCCACCGGCTTCGAGATCGGGTCGGTCGATAGCCTGGTGGGGGGCACCACAGCGGGCGTGACGGCGACCGGGCAAGCGATCACGCTGGCGAGTTCGCAGAGCGGGGCCTCGATACGCCAGACCGCCACGGCACCGCTGGTGGCCGATTCGCTGGTGATCGTGCGCGGGGGCTCCCTGGGGGCGAATATTGACCTGCAGGCCGAGGGCAACCGCATCGGGCGGCTGAGCGGAGAGGCAGCCAGCCTCAACCTGCGCAACGCGCAGGCGCTGGAGATCGGGACGGGTGGCGGGTACAGCGGCCTGGCGGTGGTCGATCCGTATCAGATCAAGGCGACGGGGGGCCATCTCACGGTAGCCAGCGGCGCGACGCTCTCCGGCAGCGGCAGTATCGAGCTGGATGCAGGCAAGCGGTTGGACAACCTGGGCACGGTGCAATTGCGCCCGCTGGCGGCCAGCGGCAACGCCGGCACGCTGTCGATCAACCGCGATTTCGTGAACGCCAGTGGCGGCACGCTGAAGCTGTCGATCGGCGGGGCGACGGCGGGCTCGGGCGCGGGCGGCTACGACCAACTGCAGGTGGGCGGGTCGGCGACGCTCGGCGGCACGCTGACCGCGACGCTGGCCAATGGCTTCACGCCATCGGGGCAGTCGTTCGACCTGGTGCGCGCGGATACGGCGACCGGAACCTTCGCCACGCGCAACCTGCCGACGGGGCTGGAGGAGGGACTGCTGCGCACGGGCAGCCCGCAGGCGTCGGTGTTCCGGCTGTTGCACACCGGAGAGAGCTGCCCGAGCGGGGTGATCTGCTGGGACGGTGGTGCGGGCACGACGCGCTGGACGGATGCGGCGAACTGGCGCGGCGACGCGCTGCCGGGGTCGGGCGCCCGGGTGGCGCTGCGCCTGCCGGGCATGGCGGTGAAGCACGACCAGGGCGGCGCGACCAGCACGGTGGAGTCGATCGACACGCGAGCGGGCACGCAACTGGACGTGTCGGCGGGGACGTTGACGGTGAGCGGCACGACCCATGCCTCCACGCTCGCCGGAGGGCTGGCGGTGGAAGGCGGCACGCTCAACGTGAACGGGGCGATGAACGCGGCGTCCGTCGCGCAGAGCGGCGGTACGCTGTCGGTGGGTGGCGCGGGCATGCTGACCACCGACGCGCTGTCGCTGAGCGCCGGCACGCTGTCGGTGGCCGGCACGCTGTCGGCGACCGGGCTGGCGCAGAGCGCCGGCACGCTGCAGCTGTCCGGCAGCAGCGCCCGGGCCTCGACGGGCGCGTTCGCACAGAGCGGCGGTACGGTGAGCGGGGCGGGCGACTTCACGGTCGATGGCAGCTTCTCGCAGTCCTCTGGCGGCAGCATCGATACGACCGGTTCGGTGGCCGTCACCCAGTCGAGTGGCGATCTGGTCGTGGGCGGTGGCGTGTCCGGACGCAGCGTGTCGCTCACGGCAGGTGCCGGCAGCGTGCGCATCGACGCGCCGGTGGGCGCGACCACCGGCACGCTTGCGATCGAGGCGGCCGGTGCGTCCTCCGACGTGCAGGTCATGGCGGGGGTGTCGAGCACTGCCGGTGCGATCGACATCCGCGCGGGCCGTGATGCGCGTATCGACGCGCAGGTCACCGCTGGCGAGGAGTCCACGCTGGCGCTGACGGCTGGGCGCGATATCCGCATTACGCAGCGGGTGAAGGCGCACGAGGGCACGATCACGCTCCTGAGCCGTGCGGCCACTGGTCAGGTGGTGGAGTCCGGCGCCGGCGTGCTTGAGGCCGATGCGCTGGTGCTGGCGCGCGACGCCGTGGCAGGCCCGGCGAATATTGACCTGCAGGGCGAGGGCAACCGCATCGGGCGGCTGAGCGGCGAGGTAGCCAGCCTCGACCTGCGCAACGCGCAGGCGCTGGAGATCGGGACGGGTGGCGGGTACAGCGGCCTGGCGGTGGTCGATCCGTATCAGATCAAGGCGACGGGGGGCCATCTCACGGTAGCCAGCGG
>CAIQON010000250.1 GCA_903873475.1 uncultured bacterium | reverse complement strand
GGTCTTGAGTTTTGCATCGCAGACGTAAGGCCCAAGAACCCAACCGGGCCAGGATGCAAAACTCAAGACCTGACCCCACCGCCCCTCGGCACCACGGCAGGTACCACGGCCGGCTACAGCCGGTTTTCGTCGGCGAACGCCTGGAACGAAGCACCGGGCGCCACGCCCATGATCGCATCATGCACCCGTGCCGCATGCGCCTCGCCCCAGGTATCGCGCGTGAGCCGGATGAACTTCCTGCGCAGCGCCTCCGGCGGATGCGGGTTCTGCGGCTCGCCGCGGATGTAGTCGGCATGCGCCTCGTAGATACGCCCGTCGCGGAAGGTGATCTTCATGTCGGTCTTCTGCATGCCGAGCGAGACCTTGGTGTACTCCGGGTTCTCGGTGACGAACACGCGCCGGGCGAGCGACTGGATCACCGGGTTGGCCACCGCCGCATCCTCGAAGTTCTCGAGGTCCGGGCCACCGTGGTAGATCATCGTCGCCACGCCGAACGGAATCGAGAAGCGCGCGCCGAAGCTGGTGTCGATGTCCTGCCGGTCGAGCATCTTCGCGTGGAAGTAGGTGCTGAAGTCGATCCGCTCGATCGACTCCGGGTCGATCTTCCCGCCCGGCGCTTCGCGCACCGCCTGCTCGGCGAGGTCGATGCCGGAGTGCGCATAGCGCCCTGACGAATGGATCTTGAAGTAGCTGCGCGCGATCACCCAGAACTCGCCGAGCCGCTCGACCACATGGTCGCGGTCGATCACGTCGGAGAAGCCGCCCTTGCCATGCGCGCTCGCCACGCCGTCGAACTCGCCGGTGAACCCGGACCGGACCATCTGCCGCGAGAACAGTCCCATGTAGTTGCTCAGCCCGGCATAGGCGTTGCGCACCGTCACGCCTTCGAGGATCGCGTTGCGCGATGTCGCGATGCCCAGCGTCGCGCCGACGTTCAGCGTGGTCATCATCTCGGCGGCGTCGACATGGTCGAGCTTCGCCACCGCCACCGCCGCGCCGATCGGGCCGGAGGTTGCATGTGGATGGAACACCAGCTTCAGCTTGGATGCACGGCTCACCCGCGACGAGGCCTCGTAGCCCAGGATGAACGCGAGCAGCATGTCGCCGAAGCTGGAATTGCGCTGCTGGGCGGCGGCGAGCGTCGCAGTGGCGAGCTGGATGCCAGGGTGGCCACCGCCGGCATGCAGGTTGCCCTCGTCCTGTTCCAGCCAGGTGCCGGCCATGCCGTTGACCAGTGCCGCCTTCAGCGGCTCGGTGCGGCGTCCGCTCGCCAGCACCGAGGCCGGGCCGGGCCCGCCGTCGGCGAGGTGCTTCTCCATGAAGGCCTGCATCTCGGGTACGCGCAGCCCGCCGACCACCGCGCCGATGCAGTCGGCCATGATCCAGCGGCCGCGCTCGACGATCTCCGGCGGCAGGTCTTCCAGCCGGGTGCGCGCGAGCCAGGTCGACAGCGTCTGGAGGTAGGCAGGCCCGCGGGGCAATCCGTCGGCACTCATCATGGCGGTCCTTTCCGTCGGTCTCGTGCGGCCGAGCGTACCGTAGTATGCTGATTCGTTCACAGGGACGGGACAGTACGGGACAACCCATGGCCGATTCCGAAGTCTCCTTCTTCAGCGATGGCCTGCGCATCGCCGGATACCTCCACCAGCCACCCGACTGGAAGGACGGCGATCCGCCCCGTCCCGGTATCCTGGTGCTCTCCGGCTACGGCGGCAATCCGCACTTCGACTGCATCCACCTGGTACGCCGGCTGTGCGCCGACGGCTGGTTCGTGTTCACCTTCGACTACCGTGGCCACGGGCGCAGCGAAGGCATCCGCGGGCGCCACCGGCCGCTGGAACAGGCGCAGGACGCGTTCGATGCGCTGTCGTTCATGCAGACGATCCCCGGCATCGACCCGCAGCGCCTCGGCGTGTTCGGCACCAGCTTCGGCGGCGCACATGGCATCTGGGTCGCGGCGCACGACGAGCGGGTGAAGGTGCTGGTGACCAGCGCGGCGGTGACCAACGGCGAGCGCTGGCTGCGCCTGCTGCGTCGTCCCTGGGAGTGGCTGGAGTTCCGCGACCGCGTGGATGCCGATGCGCGGCGCCGGGTGCGTGAAGGCACACCGGCGATCGTGCAGCGCGGCGAGATCATGCTGCGCGACCCGGACGCACTGCGCACCCGTGCCGCGCAGTTCCCCGCTGGACAGCCGCTGCCGCCCGAGGACATCGACCTGGAGAGCGCCGAGGCCTGCATGCGCTACCGGCCCGAGTGGGTGGTCGACCGCATCGCGCCGCGGCCGGTGTTGATGTTCTGGGCCGACCGCGACGCACTGGTGCCGGTCGAGGAACAGCTCGCCTGCTTCGAACGCTGCCGCGAACCGCGCCGGCTGGTGCGGCTGCCCGGTGCCGGACACTACGACACCTACGAGTTCCGCAACCCCGCCAACGCCAGCATCATCCACCAGGAGACCGCCGCATGGTTCAGACAGCACCTGTAGCAGGCTTTGCGACCGCCCGACTGACGATGCTGGGCGGCCTCGTCGGTCTTGTCGGACTTGTGCCGCTGGCAGCATCGGATGCGTGGGCGCAGGGCTTCCCGACCCGGACGGTGCGTATCATCGATGCGTTCCCGGCAGGCGGTGCCGGAGATGTGATCGCGCGCATCCTGTCGCCACGGCTCGGCGAGGCGTTCGGCCAGACGGTGATCGTCGAAAACCGCCCGGGCGCGGGCGGCAACATCGGGGCCGAGGTCGCGGCGAAGGCACCGGCCGACGGGCATACGATGTTCATGGGCGTGAGCGTGGTACTCGCGCCCAGCCGCAGTCTCTACGCGAACCTGCCGTACGACGCGCTGCGCGACTTCATGCCGGTGTCGCGCGTGGGCACCGGCGCCTACCTGCTCGCCTCGCACCCGTCGCTGCCGGTGAAGTCGGTGAAGGACGTGGTCGCGCTTGCGCGCGCGAAGCCGGGTGCGCTCAACTATGCGTCCGGCGGCATCGGCTCCGGGCAGCATCTGGCGGGAGAACTGTTCAAGAGCCGGACCGGCAGCGCGCTCACCCATGTCGCCTACAAGGGCGGTCCGCCGGCGGTAGCCGCGGTCGCGGCGGGCGAGTCCGAGATCGGCTTCGTGACCGTGACCGCCGGGCTCGGCCAGGTCAACGCGGGACGCCTGCGCGCGCTGGGGGTGAGCAGCCCGCAGCGCCTGCCGTCGATGCCGAACGTGGCGACGGTGGCCGAGTCCGGTTATCCCGGCTTCGAGGTGACGCCGATCTTCGGGCTGTACGTGCCGACCGGCACGCCGAAGGAGATCATCGCGACGCTCAATGCAGCGGTTCGCAAGACCGTGGACAATGCCGAGGTCCGCGACAGGCTGGCGGCCCAGGCAGTGGTCGCAGGCAGCAGCACGCCGGAGGAACTGGGACGCAGCCTCGCGGAAGAGATCGCCCAGTGGACGAAGGTCATCAAGGCCGCCGGTATCAGGATCGAATAGACAACGGAGGCAGCACGTGGCAACGACAGCATCACTGGTCGCGGAATTCCAGGCACTGATGGACGACCTGCTGCGCAAGGTCGGCGCGAGCCGCACGACGATCCGCCTCGACGTGCCCGCGCACGGCTTCGCGGTGAACGGCGTGGTCGCGGAAGGACGCGGCGAAGGCATCAACTCGATCGCGGTCGAGACCTCGCTGCAGCAGCGCAAGACCCAGACCGCCTCCTGGCTCGAGCGCGAGCGGCGCATCCTGGTGCAGGACGACTGCGCGAACGCCGAGTTCCAGCCGCCGAAGGAACTGATGCAGATCTACGGCACCAAGGCCCAGATCCTCGCGCCGGTGATCCGTGGCGAGACGCTGACCGGGTGGATCTCGGTGCACTACAACCCGTCGCCGCGAAAGTGGGCGCCGCAGGACGTGGCCGCGGTCGAGGACGCGATCCGGACGGCGCATGCGATCCTCGATCGCGCCTGACCGGCGATCGCTGCGCGCGGACCGCAGATGACGGCCGGGGTACCCGGGCGCGCGACGCCGCGCCGCGTCGGCTTCATCGGCCTGGGCATCATGGGCTCGGCGATGGCCGGGCACCTGCTCGACGCCGGCTGGACGGTGGTCGGGCACGACGTGGATGCCGCACGCATGCAGGCGTTCACCGCGGCCGGCGGCACGCCGGCGGCAACACCGGCAGCGGTCGCGCGCGCGGTCGATGAAGTCCTCACCGTCCTCCCCGGCGCAGACATCCTGCGCGCGGTGATCTCGGGCGAGCAGGGCCTGGTGGCCGCAGGCAATCCGGCCCTGCTGGTCGCGGATTGCGGCACCTTCGACATCCCGGACAAGGAAACCTGCCGCGCACTACTCGCCAGCGCCGGCATGCAGATGCTCGACTGCACGATCAGTGGCACCGGCGCGCAGGCGCGCACGCGCGACCTGGTGGTCTACACCAGCGGTCGGGCCGAAGACCATGGTCGGATCGCTCCGGCCTTCGCCGGCTGCGCGCGGGCCAGCCACCACACCGGCGCGTTCGGCAATGCCAGCCGGGTGAAGTTCATCGCCAACCTGCTGGTCGCCGTGCACACCGTGGCCACCGCCGAGGCGATGGTGCTCGCCGAACGGGCCGGCCTCGACCTGTCGGCGATCTACGACCTGGTGCGCAGCGGCGCCGGCAACTCGCGCATGTTCGAACTGCGCGCCCCGCAGATGGTGGAAGGGCGCTACGACCGCGACGTCGCATCGAAGATGGACGTCTGGCAGAAGGACATGCAGGTGATCGGCCGCTTCGCGAAGTCGCTGGAGTGCGCGGTACCGCTGTTCTCGGCGTCGGCGCAGGTGTTCACCGCGGCGATGGCGCAGGGCATGGACAAGGAAGACATGGCCGCCGTGTGCCGGGTGATGGAGCGTCTGAACGGCATCGATCGCCCGGCGCCGGGCGGCGACTGAGCGAAGCGCTGCCGTCAGGCTTTGTCAGGGCTACTCCGGCTTGATGCCCACCTGCCGGATGATCTCGGCCATGCGCGGCAGTTCATTACGCACCGCGCGCGCGAGGTCGTCCGCGCTGCCGCCCTGCGCCTCCAGGCCAAGCTGGGACAGCTTCTCGCGTACCTCGGGCAGCTTCAGGATGCGCGCCGATTCCGCGTTCAGGCGGGCGACGATCTCCGGCGGCGTGCCCGCCGGCGCGAACAGCCCGGCCCACTGCTCGTACTCGTAGCCGGCCACGCCGGCTTCCTGCACCGTCGGCAGTTCGGGCAGCAGGTCCGAACGGCGTGCGCCCGCCATCGCCAGCGCGCGCAGCTTGCCGGAACGGATGTGCGACAGCGGCGTGGCCAGCCCGTTGAACATCAGCTGCACATGGCCGCCCACAAGGTCCGTGGTCGCCGGCACCGCGCCCTTGTACGCGACATGGGTCATGCGGATGCCGGCCATCGAGCCGAGCATCGCCATCGAAAGGTGCTGCGGACTGCCGACGCCGCCCGACGAGTAGAGCAACTGCTCCGGCCGGGCCTTCGCCAGCGCGACGAGTTCCTTCACCGTCTTCACCGGCAGGCTGGGATGGACGACCAGCACCGTCGGGATGCTCACCACGGTCGTGATCGGCGCGAAGCTCTTCAAAGGGTCGTAGTCGATCTTCGCGTAGACATGCGGCAGCGTGGTCATGATGCTGCTGTTGAGCAGCGCCAGCGTATGGCCGTCGGGTACCGCGCGCGCGGCACGCGCCGTCCCGGGCAGGCCAGCGGCACCCGGCAGGTTCTCGACCACGAACGGCTGCTTCAGCGAGGACGACAACCGCTCGGTCAGCACCCGCAGCGAGACATCGGCGGCGCTGCCGGCCGCGAGCGGCACGATGACCGTGATCGGCCGGGCCGGCCAGGCTGGCTGTGCCGCGACATTACCCGCGACGAGCAGGGTGGCGATGCCGGCGAGCGGCAGGCAGGCGGCGGCGCGGCGGCGGATCGGATACGGAACCATGCAGTAACTCCACGGGGATGCGCGTGGATGCATCTTGCGGCACGCGGCGCCGGCCGTCCAGCCGGAGTCTTTTCCAAGGAGGCCCGAGCCTGAGTGGATCCTGAAATGTCCATCTTTGACATTTCTTGTTATGCTTTTGCCTGTCTCGATCCAAAGCCAATCGACCATGGGAATGAACGTCAACCTGACGCCGCAACTGGAAGAACTTGTCCGCTCGAAGGTGGCCTCTGGCCTGTACACGTCGGCCAGCGAAGTCGTGCGCGAGGCGTTGCGCCTTATGGACGAGCAGGACCGGCTCCGCGAGGCAAAGCTCGAACAGTTGCGCAGCGACATTCGTCAGGGGTTAGCCAGCGGTCCGGGCGAAACCTGGGATGCCGATGCGCTGAAGAGAACGGCGCGCACGCGACGCGTTTCCAGGCCCACGGCCGCTTGAATGCCGCGGGTCACGAGGCGGCCCCTCGCCGAGGCGGATGTCCTCGAAATCTGGGACTACATTGCCGATGACGGTATCGCCGCGGCAGATCGCTGGGTAGATCGCCTCGACAAGCAGTTCCAGGTACTCGCAATGCAGCCGATGATGGGTCGTGCCCGTGGGGTTGG
>CAIQON010000249.1 GCA_903873475.1 uncultured bacterium | reverse complement strand
GGAACACCGGCAGCGCGACGAAGGGGTTGGTGCCGTCCACGTAGCGGGTGATGAAGTCGGACGACGACATCTCGCACACGTCGAACGACTTCTCGGCCATCGCATGGTCGAACAGCTTGCGCGGGAAGTCTTCGACGCGGAAGGTGAGGTCGATGCCCTCGGCCTTCACTTCGCCGGTGTACAGCGCCTGCATGCGGTCGTAAAGCGCGCAGGCGAGGGTGATCGGCACGCCGCCGTTGTTGGGGTGCGTGACCTGCGGGTTCGGGGCTTCGCTCATGCGGCGGACTCCTGGTTGTCTGTGATGCGAGGGGGCGGCAGGTTGGGTATGCGGACGGGTCAGGCGGCAGCGCGCTGCCGGGCTGCATCGATCATGTGCCACAGCCTGGACGGCGACAGCGGAAGTTCGCGCGGGCTCACGCCCAGCGTGGACAGGGCCGCCGACACCGCGTTCGCGACGACGCCTGCGACCGGGATGATGCCGCCTTCGCCCGCGCCCTTGGCGCCGAGCGGGTTGTGCGGCGAGGGATGGTTCTCCAGCGCGAACGCGCGGATGCACGGAAACGAGTCGGCGACCGGCATCAGGTAGTCGGCGAGCGATCCGGTGAGCAGCTGGCCCTGGTCGTCATAGACCAGATGCTCGAGGAACACGCCGCCGAGCCCCTGCACCACCGCGCCCATGGCCTGGCCGTGCAGCGTGTGCGGGTTGATGATGCGGCCGACGTCCTCGACCGCCACATAGTCGACCAGTTCGACATGCCCGGTGCGCGCATCGACCGACACGTGCGCGGCATGGGCGCCGTAGCTGTAGGTGCGTTTCGAGCTGGCGAAGCTGCCTTCGGCGGACAGGCCGCCGAGCTTCGCACGCGCCTGTGCGAGTTCGGCGAGCGACAGTGCGCGGCCACCGCGGGCGAGGATGCGGTCGCCGCCGATCAGTGCGACATCATCGGTGGTGCATTCGAGTTCCTCGGCCGCGGCCGCGAGGATCCGCTCGCGCAGCAGCTTCGCCACGGTCACGATCGCCGAGCCGCCCATCACCGAGCTGCGTGAACTGTAGCTGCCGAAGCCTTCCTTCACGCCGGTGGTGGAGCCGTGGTGGATGCCGCTGATCGCGCTCATCGGCCGCTCGAGTGCATCGGCGGCGATCTGGGTCAGCACGGTCGCCAGGCCCTGGCCGTTCGCGGACGAACCGGTGTACACCGCGACCCGGCCGTCCTCCTCCAGGACCAGGCGCGCGCCTTCGCGCGGGCCCGAGGCGCCGCCCTCGACATAGCAGCCGACCGCGATGCCGTGGTAGCGGCCATCGACCATCCGGCCGTTGAGCGCGGACTTCGCCGTCCAGTCGAACTCCGCGAGGCAGCGGTCGAAGGTCTCGTGGTAGTCGCCGCTGTCGGTGAAGCTGTCCGCGTTGTACGGCTGCAGCGTGGCGAACTTCCAGGGGGCTTCGATCTCCGCGCGCGTGAGCAGGTTGCGCCGGCGGAATTCGATGCGGTCGATGCCGAGGTCGTCGGCGACGATGTCGAACATGCGCTCGCGGAAGAAGTCGGTCTCGCAGCGGCCCGGGCCGCGGTAGGTGCCGACCGGAGTCTTGTTGGTGAGCTGGATCGACAGGCGCATGTCGACGTCCGGGATACGATACGGCCCGGTCGAGAGCTGCACCACGTTGCGCGAGGGTGCGATCGCATTGGTGCGGATGTAGGCACCGACGTCGGTGGCGACCTTGCCGCGCAGCCCCAGCAGGCGGCCGTCGCGGGTGCAGGCCAGTTCGAGCTCGCAGTCGACGTCGCGTGCATGGTTGCAGGCGAGCAGGTGTTCGCGCCGGTCCTCGATCCACTTCACCGGCTTGCCCAGTCGCATCGCGGCGAACGGCACCAGGAAGTCTTCGGGGTAGAACTCGCCGCGGGTACCGAAGGAGCCGCCGGTGTCGCCCTCGAGCATGTCGATCTCGGACTCGGGCAGCGACAGCAGCGCGGCAAGGATACGCCGGTTGGCGAACGGCACCTTGCTCGCGCCATGCACCACGAGGCGGCCGTTGGCCGGATCCTGATGGGCGAGCACGCCGCGCGTCTCCATCGGCAAGGCTGCGTGGCGGTGAACCTTGAAGTGTTCGCGTCTTACATAGGGCGCATCCGCGAAGGCGGCATCGATGTCGCCGCGTTCGGCCCATACGCGTGCGGCGAGGTTGCTGCCGGAGCCGTCGAACAGCAGGGTGTCGTCCTTCGCCATCAGGGTGCCGTCGACCACGGCCGGCAGCGACTCGATCTCGAAGGACATGGCCTCCAGTGCATCCTCGGCCAATGCCGCGGTGTCCGCGACGATGATCGCCAGCGGTTCGCCGACATAGCGCACCCGGTCGTGCGCGACCACCGGCTGCTGGAACGGGTCGAACACCGGCAGGTGGTCCAGGCGCATCGGAATCAGCGGCAGCGTGCCGAGCACCGTGATCACATCCTGCGCAGTGAACACGGCGCGCACGCCGGGCATGGCACGGGCGGCCGAGCCATCCACGCCAAGCACCCGGCCATGCGCGACCGAACTGCGCAGGATCACCGCATGCAGCGCCTCGGGCAGGCGGACATCGTCGACGAACACCCCCTGACCGCGCAGCAGTCGCTCATCCTCCACGCGCTCCACCCCCTGGCCCACTGCGAGGCCCCATTCGGAAGTCGGCAGTATCGGCGGGGTCGGATCGTTCATCGAGGGCGGGGTGAGCAATGTCAGGGCGGATGCCGGAACTGAATATACCGCGCGCCGACAATCCGGGTCAGACACGGGTTATGGACATGGGTCAGACCCCGGGGTCTGACCGCAGTCCTTGCCCCGGGTTGTGGGATCGGGAAATGCGTGTCTGACCCGGGTTTTCGGTCAGAGGACGACGGCGGTGTGGTAGCCGGTGAGTTCGAGGTAGCCGCGGCCGATGGAGCGGCCGTGCTGGCGGGCGGTTACGGCGCCCTCCCAGTAGACGATGCCGGTGCTGGCGCGGGCGTCGAGTTCCTGGTCATCGAACATCGCTTCGAGGTCGAGGGTCAGGGCATCGGGACTGCCGGCACCGACAGTCACGCGCATGCCGACCGGCCAGGTGGCTCCGGTGCGGGCGGATCGCCAGGTGCGTTGCGGCTCGAACACGACCGAACGCGGGCCGAAGGTGCGCAGGCGCGCCGCGGTCCCCTGGGCGCCGCTGCGCCAGGTGCCGCTTGCGTAGACGGTCGTGCCGTTTCGATCGCGGATGCGGAACGCCATCAGGGCGCCACCGTCGTCCAGGTTGATGCCGATCCAGTCCCAGCCGGTCGCGCCTTCGGCGAGGATCTCGCTCGACCACTCGTGGTCGAGCCAGGCACGGCCGGTCACCTCCAGCGCGGTCGAGTCGCGCACGACACGCCCGGATACGGCGAGTTGGGGCTGGGTGTAGTAGTAGCTCGCCTGGCGCTCCAGCGGCCCCTTCTGGCTGAAGCCGGCCTCGCCATGCAGCAGCAGTGGCTGGGTGCTGTCGAGTTGCAGGTCGAAGCCGAGGCGGTTGCCCGGGATCGATGCGATGTAGCGGCTGGCGCCTGCGGCTGCGGGACGGCGCGAGAAGCGCCAGTCGTCGATCCACACCTCGGTATCCGTGGTGCTGCTGCCTGCGAGGTCGAATCCCGCACGCGCGGTGCGCTGGTCGTGGGCGAGCGAGCGCTGCCGCTCATCCGACAGGCCGATGTGCGCCAGCACCAGTTCGCGCGCCGCGAAGCGGCTCGGGTTACGGGTGTCGACCTGTGGTCGTGATCGGAAGAAGGTGATCTGGAAGCCGAGCGGTGGCGCCTTCGCATGCGCGGCACCCTGCACCTGCAGCCATCCGGTGGCGTACCACCACTCGGTGCGGTACTCGGGATGCGCCCCGAAGTCGCGCGGGAAGACCAGCGGCACGCCGCGACGTACGGCGGGATAGCGCGGCTGCCCTGATCCGTCGCCGGGCCGGCTTGCCGTGGGCTGTCCCGCCGCAGGCAGCGAGGGCAGCGCAGCCAGTGCCGCCAGCAGGCGCCTGCGCGCGCCGAAGCCGTTCATCGCGCAACCCCGGTCGCCAGTCGTCTTCCCGCGGATCGTCGCATCACCGCCTGTGTCCTCACCGGTCGTTCCTCACCGGTCGTTTTCCACCAGCCGTCCCTCACCAGTCATCCCTCACCGCCCGCACTGCCGCCACCGACAGCGCACCGCGCGCGCTCACCACCGCCGTCACCGATGCCGCCAGCACCAGCGCCACCGCGAGCACCGCCAGGAACCCTGCGGGCAGGTCGAGCGGCATCGTCCAGTTGAACGACTGCGGGTTGATCACGTCGATCAGCACCAGGCTGATCGCCAGGCCGAGCAGGCCGCCGATCAGCGCCCCGAGCGCGGCAAACAGCGCACCCTCGGCCGCCAGCTGCAGTGCGATCTCGCGCCGGGTCATGCCCAGGCAGCGTTGCACGCCGAACTCGCGCCCACGCGCCAGCGCCTCGGCGCTGAAGGTCGAGGCGACGCCGAACAGGCCGATCACCACCGCCACCGCCTCCAGCAGGTAGGTGATGGCGAAGCTGCGGTCGAAGATGCGCAGGCTGTAGGCGCGGATCGCCCCTGGCTCGGCCAGTTCGAAGCGTTCGAAGCCGGGCAGGGCGGCGGCCAGGCCGGCAGTGACGGCGGCTGCCGTCGCCCCCGGCGCGAGCCAGATCGCCGCATCGGTCGGCCGCGCGCCGGGCACGAACCGGCGGTAGTCGTCGGTGTCGAGGGTGATCGCGCCGAACTGGCGGGAATAGTCGCGCCATACGGCCGCGACGAAACACTCGACGGCCTGGCCGCCGAGCGCCAGGGTGACCGTCTGTCCGGGCTGCAGACCGTAGATGCGCGCAGCCGGTTCCGACACGTAGACCGCGACCCGGCCCGGCGGGGCCGGCAGCGCGCGCCCGATCAGCGGCAGCCGAGCGCCCGGGTCGGACGCATCGATCGGGCGCACGATCAGCGCCACCGCCGGGCGCAGCGGGTCGAGCGTGATCGAACCGGTACCGAGCGCTTCGATCGTGGCCACGCCGGGTACCGCCCGCATCAGCGCGAGGTCCTGCGGCGACAGGTATCCGGTGTCGCCATCGCGCGCGCTGCGCAGGTAGAGGTCTGCCGGCAGCACCGACACCAGCCACTGGTCTACCGAACTGCGGAAGCTGGACACCATGATGGCCATCGCCACCATCACCGCGAACGAGGCGACCACGCTGGCCAGCGCGAGCGTGGTCATGCCGGTCGCCGCCCGTGCGCGGCTGGCCGCGAGCTGCAGCCAGGCCGGTGCATCGGTGCGGCGAAGGGCCGCTTCGACCGCGTGGAACACGCGGCGTCCGATCGATGGCGTGAGCAGCATGCCGGCCACCAGCAGCAGCGCGATCGACAGGTACCCGGCGAGCGGCAGTGCCGACCACGCCGGAAGCACCACCAGCACGCCGGCCAGGCCGACCAGCAGAAGCCCGGGCAGCACGCCGGCACGCGACCGGCGCGACGGCAGGGCCTGCGGGAAGGCGCGCAGGCCGCTGGCGATCGGCTCGCGCCGGGCAGCGAGGATCGGCGCGGCACTGCCGGCCAGCGTGGCCGCGATGCCGAGGGCGAAGAACAGTGCGACGCCGAACGGCTCCAGGACGAAGCGCGGCTCGATGCCCGGGAAGTACCCGCCTCCCAGGTCGGCACCGAAGCGTGCGATCGCGATCACCGCCACGCCGATACCCAGGGCGACGCCGGTCGTCGCACCGATCGCGCCGACCGCCAGCGACTCGAGCAGCAGC
Organism: uncultured bacterium; assembly: GCA_903873475.1. Taxonomy (GTDB): domain Bacteria; phylum Pseudomonadota; class Gammaproteobacteria; order Burkholderiales; family CAIKXV01; genus CAIKXV01. Next base: position 11,278 of record CAIQON010000249.1, on the reverse strand, counting down.
ATCCGCGTGATGCGGCCGCGGCTGGCACCCAGCGCGCGCAGCAGTGCGATCTGCGGGCGCCGGCGCACGATGGACAGCGCCTGGGTCGAGAACACCAGGAATGCGCCGGTGAACAGTGCCACCAGCGCGAGCACGTTCAGGTTCACCCGGTAGGCGCGCGACAGGTTCGAGGTTCGCTTCCCGGCATCGGCGGGCGAGGCGATGTCCACGCCCGCCGGCAGCACCGCCGACAGCGATTGTCGGGCGCGCGCCTCGTCCGCGCCCTGGCGCAGCTTGATGTCGATGCGGTTCAGCGCGCCGAGCCGGTCGAACTGCCACTGTGCCGCGCCGATGTCCATGACGGCGACGCGCTGTCCGCGTGGCGCACCGGGCAGCGTGCCGGCGATGCGCAGCGGCTTGAGCGCCGCGCCGACCCGCACCTGCAGCACGTCGCCGGGCGCCACCGCGAGCCACTCGAGCGCGGCCGGCGAAAGGAAGACGGTGTCGGCATCGAACAGGGCGCTGGTCGAGCGGCGGTCGCTGCCGGTGCTGCCGTCGCCGCCAGCGCGCGCGACCTCCGGCACCAGTCCGGCATTGAGCGTCGCCACCCGCAGCACGTCGATGCCGACCACCCGCAGCGCGACCGCCGCGCCGGCGCGGGTTCCCTCGAGACGGGCATTGACTTCGACCACCGGCGAGGCCGCTGCGACCTCGGGCAGCCGTGCGACCCTTGCATAGACCGCCTCGTCGAAGCCCTCGCGCGGGCCGCGCAGTTCGAGGTCGGTGTCGCCGAGAAGGAACTGCACCGCGCCGCTGAACTCGTCGAGCGCGGTGCGGTTGATCAGGTAGACCGCGAGCCCCATGCCGACACCGATCGCGATCGCGAGAACGACAGCGAGCGTACGTCCCACGGACGCGCGCGCGGAACCCGCCATCCAGGCGGCGACGGGAGGCAGGCCGGCGATCCAGCCGCGCCGGGTCATGCCGGTCCAGCCTGGGGATCCGGCGCAACGCCATGGGCGGTCAGCCGCTGCACCCGATCGGCGCTGCCCGCGGCGCGCATCGAATGGGTGACCAGCACGCAGGCGGCGCCATGCGCCTTCACCTGGGTGCGCAGCAGCGCGAGCACGCCATCGGCGGCATCGCTGTCGAGGTTGCCGGTCGGTTCATCGGCGAGCACCAGCGCCGGGCGGTGCACCAGCGCGCGCGCGACCGCGACCCGCTGCGATTCACCCCCGGAGAGCATCTGCACCGGATCGTCGGCCCGCCCGCCCAGGCCGACCGCCTCGAGCATCGCCAGCGCGCGCGGCCGCGCCTCGGTGCGCGGCACCTCGAGCAGCTGCAGCGGCAGCGCGACGTTCTGCAGCAGCGTCAGTTGCGGCAGCAGGTGGAAGGCCTGGAACACGAAGCCGACGCGCCGGCGCCGCAGCGAGGCGAGCGCGTCGTCGCCAAGCGTGGCCAGGTCGATGCCGTCGAGCAGTACCCGGCCGCTGTCGGCCCGGTCGAGCCCTGCCATCACGTTGAGCAGCGTCGACTTGCCGGTGCCCGATTCACCCACGAGCGCGACCGACTCGCCAGCCTGCACCGTGAGCGACAACCCGTCGAACAGCGTACGCGGGCGATCGATGCCCACCCGCTTGCCGACTTCGATCAGTTGCAGCAGTGCGCTCACTCAGGGTCCGGGCAGGGCAGGGGTTTCACCGGCATCGAGCGTAGCAGAGCGGCTGCCCGCGTCTGCAGCCCCAGGGGGTGTCCGGGCGCGATTGCTTCGATCGGCGGCGGCGGGCGGGGTAGCATAGGCACTTCCGTCCCCCGCCGGTCCCTGCCGTATACCGATGCCCGCTGCCCGCCGTTTCGTGTCCATCAACTTCCTGCTGGCGATGGCGGTCGTGCTGCTGTTCTATGGCTGGCTGATCATCTCCGGCCTGTCCGAGACCGATCCGAACGTGCTGCGCTCGAACCGGGTTCCGCTGGGCGCCGCCTTCCTGTCACTGGTCGAACTCGTGCTGCTGGTGCTGTACCTGCGCCGTGGTGAACTGATCGGCCTGGTGCGGGTGTTCGCCGCCATCCTCGGCGTCATCGGGCTGATCCAGACGGTGGTGATCCCCTTGCTCAACCAGTTGCTCTACGGCTCCGAGTTCCCGACTGCGGCACACATGCTGCTCTGGTACGTGTACGGCTCGCACCTGCTGTTCGCGCTGCTCGGCATTTCGATGACGCGCCAGCCCCTGCCGGTTTCCGAAGGGCAACCGTCGTGAGCGTCATGTACCGATTCGCGTGCGCGTTCGTTCTGGCCTGCGTGATGGCCTGCTCGTCCGGTCCGCTGCTGGCACAGTCGGCAGGCGCTGTACCGGGCACGGCGCAGAAGCCGCCTGCAGCCGGACAATCGGCGGAAGCCATCGCCCTGATCGAGGGCATCGGCGGCATCGAATGGAAGTGGAGCCCGCGCGAGACGCAGGCGACGATCCGCAACAAGGCGGGCGTGCAGCCGACGGTGCTCTGGATCGGCCGCATCGTCGACGTGCGCCTCGGGCGCTCGGTCACCGGTGGCGACGACGGCGTGCTGGAGTTCCTGGCCGCCTACCAGCCGCTGGTCAATCCATCGCCGGCAGCCCTGGCTGCGCCGATACGGCTGCGCCCCGAGACCGGCGAATACTTCGTGGTGTCGCTGCGTTCGCCGCCGGTGAGCGAGGACATGGTGAAGAACCTGCGCCAGTCGATGCTCGACCGCACCCACTACGCGGTGGTGCTCGGCGAACCGAAGTTCATCGCCGCCTACGGCCGGCATGCGGCGATCTTCCTGCAGACGCGGCGGGCCTCGGTCACGCAGGCGCTGAAGGTCGAGTTGATCCGTGAGTGAACGATGGACCTGACCGTACGCATCCAGTGGCAGCCGTTCGCCGACCTGCGGGCGAAGCTGCCGCCATGCGCCGGGATCTACTTCATCGGCGCGCCGTTCCGCATCGGCTATCCGCGCGGCGCCTCGCGCATCCTGGCCGCAAACGTGGCCGGCGACCTGCGCGCCGACCTGCGTGCGCTGTTCAAGCATCCCGAGCGCAACAACGACCTGCTGGCCGCGGTGCTCGCCGATACGGCAGGGCCGGTGGTGTCGCTGCTCGCCTTGCCCACGCTGTCCGTGCCGGCCGTCGATGCGGTCGGGGTGGCGGTGCTGTCGCAGTTCGTCGAGCGCAACGGCGTGCTGCCGTATGCCAACAGCAGCGGTGGCATCACCAGCGCCGGCGACAGCTGGGACGGGGCGCTCGAGCTGGTCGAGCCGGCGGATTCGAAGCTGCCGCGCCTCGATGCCGATGCGATCGCCACGCGCTACCGGCTCGACTGGAAGGAGGATGCGCTGCCGCCGCTGGGGCTCGCCTTCACCGTGCGCGAGAGCGACGAGGCGACCGGCGATATCGAGGTCAGCCGCGAGGACAGCGGGCTGGCCTGGCGCTCTGTGACCTTCAGCCGCCGCAGCGGCTGAGGCGAGGGCGCACTGGCATCAGCTGCTGCCGGCCTCCGCGGCGTGGAACCCCTCGACCAGCGCTGCCAGTGCCGCCGCATCGCGCTCGCCGTCGAGCGCCAGCAGGAAGGTCTCGCGGAACTCGCGCACCCGGAACGGGTTCGGGTCGCCGCGCAGCCGGTGTGCCGCCGGCATCAGTCGCGAACGGATCTTCGCGCGGTTGAGCGCACCGTGTTCCCGGCCGGCCTGCTGGTCGAGCCGGTCGCGCAGCGTGACGGCGAATTCCAGCAAAGTGCGCCCGGCGCGCAGCTGGCGGTCGCTGTAGTGGGCGAGTGCGGCGTCGAGCAGGTGGTCATGCAGCGGCACGACCATCGGCTCGGGGATGGCCAGCGCGTGGCGCGCGAGCGCTTCGCCCTGCTCGCGCCGGCTACGCGCGGCCGCGAGCATCAGCCAGCCGAAGCTGCCGGCCAGCCCGGCGAGCAGGAGGGTCACGGTGGTGAAGGCATCCATCGGACGCGAGGATCGCATGGGCCGGGGTGCCGGTGGCGGCGTCGGGCGCGTGTCCGCCGCACGCCGGTACGGTCGCCCGTCACCGATCCGGTACAGTGCGGCGCCATGTGCGTGTTCCGTCGAAGCCCCCGATGACATTGCCGCCTGCCGCCCTGAGCTGCGACGTGTTCTGCCGGGTCGTGGACAACTACGGCGATGCTGCGGTGTGCTGGCGGCTTGCCAGCGGTCTTGTTGCAGGGGAGGGCTTCAGCGTGCGCCTGTGGATCGACCGGCCGGAGGTGCTGGCGGCGCTGCAGCCGGCACTCGATCCGGCCGTCGACGCGCAGTGGCTCGACGGCGTGCAGGTGCGCCGGTGGCCGCCGCCGCCGGACGAGCCGGACCTGCCGGACATCGCGATCGACGCGTTCGGCGGCGGGCTGCCGGACGCGTATGCCGCGGCGCTGGCGGCGCGCCGGCCGCGCGCGCTGTGCATCGTGCTGGAGTACCTGAGCGCCGAGGACTGGACGGCCGGCGTGCACGGCCTCGCCTCGCTCCATCCGGCGCTCGACCTGCGGCGCTTCTTCTTCTGCCCGGGCTTCGAGGCGGGAAGCGGCGGACTGCTGCGCGAACAGGACCTGCCGGCGCTCCGAGGCGCCTGGGATTCGGACCCCGGCGCCCGCGCAGCGTTCCGCGAGCGGCTCGGTCTGTCCGAGCCGGCAGAGGACAGCCTGTGCGTGTCACTGTTCGGCTATGCCAACACCGGCCTGCACGCACTGCTGGACGCGATGGCCGCCGGGCCCGGACGCGTGCAGTTGGCACTGGCACCGGGTGCGCTGGCCGAGGCTGCCTGCGCCTGGTTGCGCAGGTGCGGCGCGCTGCCGCTGGCGGCCGGGGGCGCAGCGCTCGCGCCCGGCAATACCGTCGTCGCCGGCGCGCTGCAGGCGACGATGCTGCCGTTCCTGCCTCAGCCCGACTACGACCGACTGCTCTGGTCGTGCGACCTGAACTTCGTGCGTGGCGAAGACTCCCTGGTGCGCGGGCTGTGGGCGGCGCGACCGCTGTGCTGGCAGCTCTATCCGCAGCCGGACGATGCCCGATGCCTCAAGCTGGATGCGTTCGCCCGGGCCTGCCGGCGCCTGGCCGGCCCGGGTGACGGCCCCGCCGGTCCGGAATCGACGGCACTCGACGCGCTGGAAACGCTGCAGCGCGCCTGGAACTGCTGTGCGGCGGCTGGCTCGGCCGGTACGCCGACAGGTGCGTCAGCCGGCACGCCGAGCGATGGGGACGCGTGCCCGCCTGCGTCGGCGGCGCTCATCGCAGCCGCCTGGAGCGGGGTACGCGCCGGGCTGCCAGCCCTGCAGGGGCGGTCGGCGCGGCTCGCGGCGTCGCTCTCCGGGCAGCCCGACCTGGCCGCGCGACTGGCAGGTTTCTGCCGGGACAAGCTAAAATAGAGGGCTTTTCGCTGTCCCGGGCCTGCAGGCGCCCGGGCCCGGCTCAGTCAACCGTCCAAAACCGTCCAACATTGGTGCACAAATGAAAACCGCACAGGAAATCCGCCCGGGCAACGTGATCATGGTCGGCAAGGATCCGATGGTCGTGCAGAAGGCCGAATTCAGCAAGTCCGGCCGCAACGCCTCGGTGGTCAAGATGAAGCTGAAGAACCTGCTCTCGGGCACCGCCGCCGAGTCGGTCTACCGCGCCGACGAGAAGTTCGACATGGTGTCGCTCGAGCGCAAGGATGTCACGTTCTCCTACTTCGCCGACCCGTCGTACGTGTTCATGGATGCCGAGTTCAACCAGTTCGACATCGACGGCGACAACATGGGCGATGCGCTGAACTACCTCGAAGAAGGCATGCCCGCCGAAGTGGTGATCTACAACGAGCGTCCGATCTCGGTCGAGATCCCGCAGACGCTGGTGCGCGAGATCATGTACACCGAGCCGGCCGTGCGCGGCGACACCTCGGGCAAGGTGCTCAAGCCGGCCAAGCTGAAGAGCGGCTTCGAGATCCCGGTGCCGCTGTTCTGCGATACCGGCGACAAGATCGAGATCGATACCCGCACCAACGAGTACCGCAACCGCGTCAAGGGCTGACGCGCGGCGCGCCGCCTTGCCAGCGGCGCCCGATGCATGGCGGCGGCCCGGCGCCGCCACCGGGCGGCCCGCTGGCTGCACGGCGACGCAGGTCCAGGAGAAACGATGAAGGCTGCGATATTCGAGTACGCGAGGGCCGACAGCATCGCGCAGGCCTGCAGCCTGCTCGCCGAGCACGGGGCCGATGCCAAGTTGCTTGCCGGAGGACAGAGCCTGGTGCCGATGATGGCGATGCGGCTCGCCCGTCCGGCGTGGCTGATCAACGTGAACGAGATCGCCGAACTGAAGTCGAGCCGGCGCGACGGTGCGGCCTGGGTCACCGGCGCAGGCCTGCGACAGGTCGACGTCGAGCGCGACGGTGAACTCGCGCGTGCCGTGCCGCTGATCCGCCAGGGCCTCTACTGGGTCGGCCACGTGCAGACGAAGAACCGCGGCACCGTCGGCGGCAGCCTCGTTCACGCCGACCCGTCGGCGGAACTGCCGCTGGTCGCGCAGGCGCTGGGCGCCAGCTTCGTGCTCCGGCGCAACGGCGGCGAGCGCACGGTGGCCGCCGCCGACTTCTTTCAGGCACCGATGATGACCGCGACCGAGCCGGACGAGTGCCTGGCCGAGGTTCGCTGGCCGGTGTGGCAGGGCGAGCGCGTCGGCAGTGCCTTCGACGAACTGAGCATCCGCCACGGCGATTACGCGATCGTCGCGGCCTGCGCGCAGGTCGAGGTCGACTCAGCCGGCCGCTGCGTGCGCGCGGTGCTGGGCATCGGGGGCGCTGCGTCGGTGCCGGTCTCGGCCGAGGCGATCGCGCGCTCGCTGCATGGCACCCAGCTCGATGACACGACCGTCGAGGCGGCCGTCGAGTCGATCGGGCAGTACCTCGAACCGGGGTCGGACGTGCATGCCACCGCCGAGTACCGGGTGCACCTGGCGCGGGTGCTCGCCGCCCGCGTGCTGCGCCAGGCGCGCGATCATGCCGCAGGGAAGGCCAGGGGCACGCGCGCCTGATCCGACGCTCCGGTGCGGGCCGCCAGCGGCCCCGCCTCCGATCTCCCGGCCGCGGCGCGGTGTATTCCTTCCCGCGGCTCCTCCAGCAGGGCACAGCATGAACGAACCCAAGAGCAGCGTCTGCATCACCGTCAACGGCGTCGAGCACCGATGCGAGGTTCCCACGCGGCTGTCGCTGGTCGACTTCCTGCGCGAGACCCTGCGTCTGACCGGCACCCATGTCGGTTGCGAGCACGGCATCTGCGGCGCCTGCTCGGTCATCCTCGACGGCGACCCGGTGCGCTCCTGCCTGATGTTCGCGGTGCAGGCCGACGGCCATTCGATCACCACCGTGGAAGGCCTGGCCAATGCCGACGGCTCGATGAGCGTGCTGCAGGACAGCTTCTGCGAGACGCACGGCCTGCAGTGCGGCTACTGCACGCCCGGCATGCTGGTGGCGACCCATTCGCTGCTGAAGACGAATCCGAACCCCACCGCCGGCGAGATCCGCGACGCGATCAGCGGCAACCTGTGCCGCTGCACCGGCTACCAGCAGATCGTCGACGCGGTGCAACTCGCCGCACGGCGGGTCGCCGCCGGCAACGGCAACCGATAGGACACCGGACCATGGCTGAGAAGACTTCGCCGTACGGCTTTCGCTACATCGGTGCCAAGCGGCGCACCAAGGAAGACCCGCGCTTCGTCACCGGGCGCGGCCGCTATGCCGCCGACATCCAGCTGCCCGGCATGCTGCACGTGGCGATCGTCGCCAGTCCGTATCCCTCGGCACGCATCAAATCGATCGCAAGCGCCGAAGCGCTGGCGCTGCCCGGGGTGCGCTATGTGCTGGCCGGTGCCGAGCTGTGCGCGGCGGTCGATGCGCTGTATGTCGGCGTCGATGCGCCGAAGGTCAAGCGCTATCCGCTGGCCGACGGGCTGGTCCGCTATGCCGGGGAGTGGGTGGTGGCGGTGGTGGCCGAGACGCGCGCGATCGCCGAGGACGCGGCCGAGCTGATCGAGGTCGACTACGAGCCACTGCCCCACCTGGTCGACCCGGAGGACGCCGCGAAGCCCGGTGCGGTGCTCGTCCATCCCGACCACGGCACCAACGTGTTGTACCACCGCAGGTTCGTCTGGGGTGCCGTGGACGAGGCCTTCGAGAAGGCCGACCACCGGCTCGCGTTCCGCGCGCGCTGGGGACGCAGCGCGACGGTGCCGATCGAGACCTTCGTCGCGGTGGCGCAGTGGGATGCGGGCAACGAGATCCTCGACATCTGGGCGTCGATCCAGATGCCCAAGTTCCCCGACCAGCTCGCGCGCGCGCTGCGGTTGCCAGGCAATTCGGTGCGCGTGCACTTCGACGTCGATGTCGGCGGCAGCTATGGCGTGAAGCGTGGCATCAAGCACACGCTGCTGGTGTCGTACCTGGCGATGAAGCTGCGCGCGCCGGTGCGCTTCCTGGAAGACCGCCTCGAGAACATGCGCGGCGGCGACATGCACGGCCCCGACCGCATCTTCGACATGCAGGTCGCGTTCGACCATGACGGCACCATCCGCGCCTGGAAGATCAAGGCGCTGGACGACGTCGGTGCCTATGCCGGCCGTTCGCCGCTGCAGCTGGGCAAGCCGGTCAGCGCGATCTGCGGGCCGTACCGCATCCCGGCGGTCGAGTACGAGCCCACGTCGGTGATGACGCACAAGACGCCGCAGGAGGCAGTGCGCGGCTTCGGCCAGGCCCCGACCAACTTCGCGATGGAGTGCACGATCGACCGGGTCGCGCGCCACCTCGGCATGGACCGGCTCGAGCTGCGCCGGAAGAACCTGATCCGCAAGGAAGAGTTCCCGTACCGCATCCCCAGCGGCACCACCTACGACTCCGGCGACTACCACACGGTGCTCGACAAGGCACTGAAGGCGGCCGACTACGAGGGGCTCGTCCGCCGGCGCGATGAAGCGCGGCGCACCGGCCGGCTGGCTGGCATCGGCGTGTCCACCTGCCTGGAACCGTCGGGTGGCAACTCGTCGTTCGAGCCGCTGTTCAACCCGAAGAACGAGACCACCACCTGGATGGATTCCTGCCTGGTGCGTGTCGACCTCAATGGCGCGATCACCGGTGTGTTCGGCACATCCAGTTCCGGCCAGGGCCACCAGACGCTGGTGTCTACCGTGGTCGGCGAGGTGCTGGAGCGCGACCCGTCCGGCATCCGCGTGATCGCGGCCGATTCGCTGAATGCGCTGCCGTCGAACAGCCCGGTGGGCAGTCGTATGGCGATCATGCTCGGCGGCGCTGCGGCCGGCGCGGCACGCAGGATTCGCGATACGCTGCTGATGATCGGCGCGCACAATCTCGGCCTGCCGCTGTCCGGCGTCACCTACCGCGACGGAGATGTGTTCGACACGCTGCATCCCGAGAAGCGCCTGACCTGGGACCAGCTGGTGGAAGTGGCGCACCGCAAGTTCCACAAGATGCCGCCCGATGTCGAGCCCGGGCTGCAGGCGAAATTCGTGTGGGAGGTGCCCACCGGCGGCACGCTGCCGACCGAGGACGGGCAGGTGCAGATGTACCCGTGCTACTCGTTCGAGACGCACGTGGTCTATGTCGAGATCGATCCCGATACAGGCAAGCCCGTGCTGCAGCGCTACGTGGTCGGCCACGACTGCGGCGTGATGATCAACCCGGACATCGTGCACGGCATGACCTACGGCGGCGTCGCGCACGGCATCGGCGCGGCGCTCTACGAGAAGTTCGCGTTCTCCAGTGAAGGCCAGCTGCTGTCGGGAACGTTCATGGACTACCTGATCCCGAGTGCGCTGGAAGTGCCCGAGATCAGCATCGTCGACCACTGCACGCCATCGCCGCTGACCACCTTCGGCCAGAAGGGATCCGGCGAGGCCGGCTACCTCGGCGGGCCGGCTGCGATCGCCTGCGCGATCAACGACGCGCTCGACCCGATCGGCACGGCGATCGCCGAGACGCCGATGTCGCACCTTGCGCTGTGGGGCCTGATCCGGGCGGCACGCGCGAAGCCGAAGATGAAGGACGCCGCCTGAAGCGCGCGGCGCCGCACGAAGCATCCCTCGATACCCCGAACCCACCAAGGTCCCAAGCATGATCATCGACATCCACGCCCACTACATCCCGCAGCTCGTGTTCGACCGCTTCGAGCGCGAGGCCTCGAAGTTCCCCGGCGTCGCGCTGACGCGCGACGACAAGGGCGTGCGCATCGGTTTCGTCGGCAAGGACCTGTCGCGGCCGATCATGCCGAAGCTGTCGGCGCTGGCCGATCGCCGCGCCTGGATGGATGCCAACGGCATCGACCCCCAGCTGGTCGGTGCCTGGATGGATGCCACCGGCTACGAGCTACCGCCCGAGCAGGGCCTGGCCTGGAGCCGGTTCATGAACGCCTGCACGCTCGAGAACCTGGGCGACGAGAAGCGCTTCACGCCGCTGGCCACCGTGCCGATGCAGAGCGGCAAGCTCGCGGCGCAGGTGCTGGAAGAGGCGATGGGCCAGGGTTTCGGCGGCGTGATGGTCGGCACCCTGCCCAGCGGAGAGGGCGGCAACCTCGATTCGCCCGACCTCGACCCGTTCTGGGAGACCGCCTCGCGCCTGAACGCGGCCGTGATGCTGCACCCGATGTTCGTCTGCGGCGAACCGCGGCTGGGCGACTATGACCTGGTCAATGCGATCGGTCGCGTGGTCGATACGTCGATCGCCGTGTCCAGGCTCCTGTTCTCCGGCCACCTGCTGAAGTACCCCGGCGCGAAGCTGGTGCTGTCGCATGGCGGCGCGGCGCTGCCGTTCGTGCTCGGCCGGCTCGGCCGCCACTACGACCACCACGGCGACAAGTACGCCGATCCGCGCAAGGGCTTCGAGGCGCTGTACTTCGACGCGCTGGTGTTCGACGCGGATTCCACGTCCTATCTGATCGACAAGGCGGGCGACGACAAGGTGATGATGGGTTCGGACATGCCGTTCCCGGCCGGCGATCCGCATCCGCTGCGTCCGATCGATGAGGCGGTGAAGGACGAGGCCGTGCGGCGCAAGGTCCTGGAAGAGAATGCGCGCCGGGTGTTCCGCGTGCGCCCGGATTGCGCGATGCCCGGCTGAGCCCTTCGGCCAGGCCGCGGCCCGCAGGAAGACACTGGAGGAGTGATGATCGAGATCCAACGCAGACGCCTGCTCGCCGGCGCAGGCGCGGCAGGTGCTGCCTCGCTGGCCGGCGCGCCCGGGCGCGCGTCGGCGCAGCCGAAGTTTCCCGACCGGCCGGTACGGCTGAT
>CAIQON010000248.1 GCA_903873475.1 uncultured bacterium | reverse complement strand
GGTTGGTGTCGGCCAGCAATTGCCCGACGGTGGCTACCGGACCGCAGGGAACCGAGGCGGCGCTGAACACCCTGACGCACTCGGCGACATCGTGCGCGGCGATCCACGGGGCGATCAGCGCGTCGGCGGCGTCGGCGTTCGCGACGCGGCCGGCCATGCGCAGGAACCTGGGATCGGCCGCGAGCGCCGGTTGCCCGATCACCCCGCAGACGCGCGACCACATGTCGTCCGATGCGGAACACAGCAGCACCCAGCCATCGCGCGCGGGGTAGGCATTCCACGGCGCCATCGACGGGTGCCGGTTGCCCATCCGGCGCGGCGCCCCGCCGGTAAAGTGGGTGGGGATGAACGTGGTCAGCATCGATACTGCGGCATCGAACAGCGCGATATCGATCTGTCGTGCGGGTCGATCGGCGTCGCGCCCCTGCAAGGCGGCGAGGATCCCGGCGGTGGCGAACACCGCTGCGCTGCACTCGAGTACCGGGGCTTCGCACGCCAGGGGTGCACCGTCCGGGAAACCGGTGGTGTCCATCACGCCGGCGAACGCCTGCACCATCGTGTCGGTGACCGCCCCGGCCAGCGGTGGTGGCATCCCCGACTGCGTCCCGAAGGCGGTGATGTCGCACACGATCGGGCGCCGCTGAGCGGTTGGCGCCAGCGTTGCATGTACGGCCGCCTGCCAGTCGGACGAGCACACCACGATGTCGGCCTGTTCCAGCCATGCCTGAGCCGGACCGAGGTCATCTGCAACGGTCAGCGACGCCTTGCCCGTGTTCAGAACCCGACGGTGTCCGGTCTTGCAGGCGGCATCGGGCGGCGCGTCGGCCGGATCGATGCAGCGAACCTCGGCACCGAGCCGGGCAAGCAACCCGCCGCACAGGCCGACCGCCAGCCGTTCGCCCAGTTCGATGACGATGACCTTGTCGAGAAACGGCTCGCTCATCGCTGTGTGCTGTGCCCTCACGACCGGGGGGCGTCGCGGAAGGCAGCGATGCCGGTGAGGGCCCGACCATGCATCAGGGCCAGAAGTTCGTTCGTTCCGTCCGGAATGCTCAGCATGCGCATGTCGCGGTACATCTGTTCCAGTCGCGCTTCGCGCGCGAGACCCAGGGCGCCGAGGATGTTCATCGCTTCGCGGACCACGGTGTCGCAGGCGTTCTGTGCGAATCGCTTCGCCATGGCGGATGCGCCCTCTGCCGGCTGGCCGCGATCGATCTGCGCAAGGGCCTTGTAGCAGAGCAGCCGGCTCGCCTCGATCGAGGTAGCCATATCGGACAACGTCTTCTGCACGAGTTGATGCCCGGCGATCGGCTTGCCGAAGGCCCTGCGCACCTTGGCATAGTCGAGGGCGATGTCGAAGGCCGCCTGGGCCAAGTGCACCGCCTGCAGGCCCACCAGCGGTCGGTTCACGTTCCAGGTCTGCTTGAGAACCGCAGTGCCGCCGCCGGCGCGCGATTCGATGAGATTGTCTGCGGGCACGACGCAGCCATCGAACACGGCTTCGCCCAGGTACCCCTGCTGCAGACCGATGGTCTCGATCTCGCGCGTCTCGAACGGGGTTCGTTCCCGTTCGATCACCACCTTCACCACGTCGCGCCCGGTGGTGCCGCTGCGTACGTCCAGGCAGGTCACGATCATCGTGTCGCAGACCGAGGCGTTGGTGATCCACATC
>CAIQON010000247.1 GCA_903873475.1 uncultured bacterium | reverse complement strand
GCCAAGCCGCGCTGGCTCGAGCAGATCCTGCTGGCCTTCGATACTTTCGGCGCACGCGTGGGCGTTGTCGGTGGGCGGGTCGACCCGCTGTGGGAATCCCCCCGCCCCGCATGGCTGGATGACGCCATGCTCGGCCATGTCTCCGTCGTGAACTGGGGCGGCGGCCTGCGGGAGGCCGGACAGAAGGAGTGGTTCGCCGGGACGAACATCGCATTCCGCGCGCAGGCCATCCTGGACCACGGGCTCTTCGACGTGCGCCTCGGGCGCACGGGCGGCGGCGCCAGCCTGCTGAGCAACGAAGAAACCGAACTCGTCCGGCGCATCCACGAAGCCGGCCAGATCGGCGTCTACCAGCCCGACGCGATCGTGGACCACCTGGTCGAGCGCCGGCGCCTGACGCAGGACTGGTTCCGCAAACGCGTGGCATGGCAGGCGGTTTCAGACTTCATGATGAACCCCAGCCGCACTGCGGAAAGCGTCAACACCGGCAAGGACTGGCTGCTCGAGTTCTTCTTCGGTTTGCCGCCCCGGCAGCGCACGATCCGCGGGCTCTGGTTGCCCTGCGAGACGGCGGCGCAATTCAATCATCAGCTCGGCAGCCTCTATCTCGCCGTGGCCGGCGCGTTGAACGGTTTCGCCGGACTGGAATCCGACGTCCGCCCCGCAGGATGAGCGGCATGCCTTCGATGCTGGGCCGCCCGACCCTCGGCGGGAGCGACGCCCCGCCGACATCGATGCACGGCATGGATGTCCTCGTCCTGTCCCCGACGCCAACCTTCCCGCTGGACCACGGCAACCGAAAGCGTATCCATACGGTCTGCCAGGACCTGAAAGACCGCGGCGCGCGCGTTCACTTTGTCTACTACCCACTGGAATGGTCGTTTTCCCACGTGCCGGACGACGCCGTGCGGGCCATGCGCGAGCAATGGGACAGCTTCCACATGGCGCCAGTGACTCGTTCGCTCTACGCTTGGGCGCACGGCGAGGATCACCTGATCGACGAGTGGTGGGACCCGTCCATCGGCCACCTGCTCGGATTCCTCTTCTCGCGCCACAGCTACGACGCATTCATCGTCAACTATCCATTCCTGAGCCGTGGCTTCGAATGGAGCCCTGCGCATACCTTCAAGATCCTCGACACGCACGACAAGTTTTCCGGCCGGCGCCAGCTGCTCGAGGCCAACGGCATCCAGAAGGAATTCTTCTACACGACGGAAGACCAGGAACGTATCGCCCTCGATCGTGCCGATCTGGTCTGGGCCATCAAGGAGGAGGAAGCCGAGTTCTTCCGCGGCCTGACACGCACTCCGGTCGTCACGCTGCCCCACGTCGAGCCGCGCAGCCAGCCCGAGCGCCAGCGCGACCCCGCCGATGACGACTATCTCGTCGTGGGCATGATCGGCGCGCGCAACAACATCAACCGGATCAACGCGGAGCGGTTCGCCTCCGAAGCCCTGCCGCTCTTCAGGCGTCAACTGGCGCCCATCAAGTTGCGGCTGGCAGGCGGGATGTGCGACGACCTGCAGTCCCTGGGCTCTCGCGCCGGAATCGACCTGATGGGGCGCCTGGAGGATGTGGCGGACTTCTATCGCGCGGTCGACGTGGTGCTGGTCCCGATGTCCTTCAGCACGGGCCTCAAGATCAAGGCGATCGAGGCCTTCGCGGTCGGCCTGCCCATCGTGGCCCACCGACATGCGGTCGAGGGCATTCCGGTTGAGCACCCGATGCATCTGTGCAGCAGCGAGCGCGAAGTCGCCGCCTGCTGCCTGGCCATCGCATTCGACCTGGACAGGCTCGTCGAACTGCGCCAGGCCAGCCGCGAGACCTTCGCCCGGCTCGCGAAGGTGTTCCGGTCGGCCATGGACGAATCCTGCAGGATGGTGCGCAAGAGCCCCGCCACCGTGATGCTCGTCGGTCCGGCCTTCTTCGAGCGATCTTCGCTGTACCGTGAGCACGTTCTTCAGCTGATCTATTTCCTGCGGCACCTCGGCAAGATCGCGCTCTACATCGACAGCGTTCCCTCACTTCCGCAGGCCACCCTGTACGGGCTTCTCAACGGGCTCGGCCCGGCGGTCAAACTGTTTTCCCGCGAGGCCGCCGACGGCCGGTCGATCGGCCTGACCCACCACGTCGCGTCCCTCCCCGAACTCCTGGCGGCCCACCCGAACTGCACGATCTGGTGCGAAGCCCTGCCCGCTGGCGTCGAGGGCGCGCTGGCGGCGGTGGCTGGTGACTGCTTCGTGAACCTGGATTCCCTCAGCATCGACGCCACGGCTGCTGCGCGCATCGGCCCCTTGATGGCAAGCTCGCCGCGGATGCGGCCCGTGGGCGCGGCGGCAACGCTCGCAGGACTGGGCGCAAACCCTGGGGCGCTCACGTTTCCCGTGCCGTACTTCCGCCGTGGCCTCGAGGATTGGCAATCAACCGCCGGCGCACCCGGGGGTTGGGTCATTCTCGGCACGCCCGATCAACGCGAGTTGATCCATTCCCTGGTCTCGTTCCTGGGTGAGATGGGCTGCACGCGGTTCATCCTCATCCTGGAGGGCGAACGCGACGCCGCTTCTGCCGTCGGGCTTCAATGCGCCGGCGGTGGGGCCGAGGTGATGGTGCTGACGGCCCGCGAAGCACTTGCCAACTCGGCAAAGCTGCCAGGCCAGGTGGAGTTCCTGATCGCCCTGGAGCAGCGCCCCGCGCTGGATATCATCTGTCAGGCGTTGGAACTGACCAGCCACTGCCATGCCCTGACGGCAGACGGATCCCTGTCGGCGCTTCTGGACATGCTGGCGAACGAGGTCACCTTGTCTACCGGCCAACCGGGCTCGCGCCGGGTCGTGCCGCGTGCCATCGTCGATCCCGACGCAGGTTTCACCCGCATCTGGAAACGCATCCAGTCGACACGGGTGTTGCGCCCCGCGGGGTTGACTGTGAACGCTGAATGAAGCCGGATTTTTTCTGCATCGGCATGCAGAAGGCGGGGACCACCTGGCTTCATGAGAACCTGAAGACGCATCCGCAAATGGCGGCACCCCTGCTGAAGGAACCGCACTACTTCGACAACCTGCATCTCTGGCCCGGCGTCTTCAAGCACCTTTGTCACGAGTACTACGCCGAATCCAGCATTGCCGAGATCCGACGGGCCATCCTCGACAACCTGCGCTGGGACATCGACACCTTGCTGCAAACCCTCGGCCGTGACCCGGCAGTAGATCTGAAGCGCGCGCTGTGGATGCAATCGCTGGCGGGGCTGGGTGAGGGCATCCTGTCCGATGACTGGTACCAACGTGTCTTTTCGATGGCGACCGCCGACCTCTTGGTGGGCGATTTCACCGCAGACACCTATCTCCTGGACAGCGCGGCCATCGAGCGGCTCCGGTTGGGTTGGCCGCAGGCCCGGTTCATCATGCTGCTGCGTGACCCTGTCGAGCGGGACTGGTCGCAGTTGCGGATGATGCTGGGCAGCAGCACGCTTGCCGAGGTGCAGGAAGCGCTGTCATCGCCGCAGATGCACGGCCGTGAACGCTATGCCGAGATCATCGACCGCTGGCTGCTTGGCGTGGGGGCCGACGCCATCCACTTCGAGTTCTACGACGACATCCGCCAGGACCCGAGGGGTTTGCTGGACCGAGTGGCTCTGTTCCTGGGGCTGGAGCCGCCAGCGGATGGGTGGCGGAGCGCGCAGGTGGTCGAGTTTGCGGGCCCGCGCGCGGCGCTCACTGCGGAAATCCAGGAAGTGCTGGTCGAGCGAAACCGCGAAGCGCTCGAGTTCCTGTCCGATCGCTTCGGCGGGGTCTGCCTGCACTGGCGGCGCAGGCATCTGGAGACCGGTGCTACAGCCGGGCCAGCTTCGTGATCCTGGTCCAGTTCTGGTTGCTGCGCGTGCGCGCCGGGGCGCTGCCGCGCGCCAGTCCCAACAGCGACCTGCCGTCGACCGCCTTGGCGAAGGGGATGGCATTTCGCTTGCACCACTCCTCACAGAGGCTCTCGCTTTCGCGGTTGCTCAACTCCAGCACGAACGCGGGGGGATCCCTGTGCATGGCCTCCAGCGCCACGAACGCGTCTTGCAGGCTGTCCAGATGAAGCACGTCCACACGGTGTTGGCAGACATGCTTGACGAGCGTCGCCAAGGTCTCCCCGGGTGTCCCCGCTTCCGACGGCATCAGCAGCGCGACACGATGGGCCCCCGTCGGGCGCTTGCGCTTTGGCAGCACGGGGTCCCAGCTCATGCTGTCCGACCACCACGGCACCGGGACAGCGTCTGCAGCCCGGTTCGCCAGTTCGATGCATCTGCCGGGACCATCGATGTGGTGCGTCGCCCAATCGGGTGTCTTGGATTCGGGCTCCCAGCGTCCGTCGAAGATACTGACCGATGCAGCGAATCCAGGTTCGGCTGCCAAGTTGCTGATCAGCGTGATACGGGTGAGCGGGTCCTTGAGGCGGTGGCGCGCGAATCGCGCACGGGAGTCCCGGTGGGCATCCGCCGGCGCCGGCGATTGCTTGTCCAGCAGCCGCACGCGGGGCGGCAGCTTGCTGAGCCACGCCGGCTCCATGGCATCTTCACCCAGATCCAAGGCCACCGGCCCGTGGCTGGAGAATTCCCGGATCATCCCGATCAGTGCCCACAGACGAGGGTCCGATTCCGGCAACTCGAGCTCCGGGTAACGGAACACCGTCACTTCCTGGCGCGCGAGCGTCGCGTCGAGGACCCCGCGCTGCCCCGCCTCGATGGTCTCGGCCAGAGTTTCCTGAGAACGCTCCACCGCGTCGGCAAAGGACTCCAGCGACGGCCTGCGGGTGGCGATCGCGGCCATGGCGTCGGCCAGTGCGTCGACATCCGACACCACCAGTTCGCGCGCCATGCCCGTGCCGATGGCCGAGTGCCGGGTCACCAGCAACGGCACGCCAAGCGCCACGGCTTCTACCACCTTGATCTTGAGGCCGGACCCGTAGTCCAGCGGCGAGACCACGATATCGACCTGATCGTAGAACTCCTGCACCTCGTCCACATAGCCGAGGTCGCGCACCATGGCCGCTTCGTCCGCGGTCAGGGCCTTGCCGACCTGACCGGCGACGACCAGTTCGATCGGCGCCCAGCGGGCCGCGGTCTTCATCCGGCCCAGGAGCGCCTTCAGCCCGTGGACATTGAACGGGTGCCCCGAACCGAAGAACCCGAAGACGACCTTTTCGGGATGGAGGTACCCCCGCCGCCGCGCCGGGACTGTGGGCTCGGTGTAGGGCAGGTTGATGGCGGTCGAGTGGTCACCCAAGCTTGGTGCGATGAGATCCCGCTCGGTGTCGGCGATGGCGACGACCACATGGGCGCGGTTCCAGCCGAAGGCTTCGTCGTCGCGACTGCAGACGAAGAAGTCGGGCGGCTGGTTGATCCGGTCGAAGGCGAGCTTGCGCTCCCAGAACACGTCGTGCGTGTCCAGGATGCGGCAGGCACCTGTGGGGACGTAGTCGAAGACCTTGGTCAGCCAGACGTTGTTCACGACGACGAGGTCGAACCAGCGTCGGCCGAAGATTCGCCCGATGATCACCTCCAGGCCTGCGTCCCACCACTCGTCGAGCTTGTGCATGCCGTCGGCCTTGGGCGCCTGCCCGTAGGCCGGGCCCGCGTTGACGGTGATGATCTCGTCGAACATCTCCGCCGCCTGAGCATGGATGCCGTCGTGGTGCGACCAGTAGAACGGGTTCTCGACTGCGTAGTGCAGGAAGGTGATGCGGCAGCCTTCGCTGCGCAGAAACTCGCAGAACTGCCGCACGCGCTTGCGCTGGCCGGCGTCGCTGGGCACCGGCAGGAACGGGGACACGACCAGAGCGTGCTGGCCGGAAAGTCTTCCTTCGGACATGCGTCTTTACTTCCGTCAGAAGATCGAGGGGCGCGCGGCATCGTCGGGCAGGCCGAGCCCGGCAGACATCGTGAACGAATAGATCATGCCGATCTGGCGTTCGAACTCCTCGGCTGTGCCGCACACGCGGTGCAAGGCCCGCAGCGACCGGTATTCGGCCGGCACCGTCGGCAGCGCCGTGGCGAAGCGTTCGAAGTAGTCCTGCGGGGTCGACGACTGGCCGACGCCGGCGAGCTGATCGGACACCGCCTGCCAGAAGACACGTTTCCTGAACCACGCCTGTTCGGTGCGGTCTGCCGGAATCAGGTGGTGCACGGGCGCATCGCCGGCGTAGTAGACGGTGCCGCCAGGCAGGCGTGCCATCAGCTGGATTTCCTCGTTGCTGAGCAGCGTGGCGTGGCCGATCCGGCCCAGGGCCGGGTTGAAGACGCCGTACTCGTCGAAGACCCGGCGCTTGAAGGCCATGTTGGCCCCGACGATCCACTGGCCGCGCTCGATGGGGGCGACGCCGTCGCCCCAGTCGATGCAGGAGAGGTAGCCCTCGAGCTTGGTCGACATCCAGGCGGGCCGGCGATGGCCCTTGTAGGACGCCAGCACCTTGCCGCCGACGACCAGCGCCTCCGAGCGCGTGGCGAAGGCATGCAGGATGCGCTCGGCCCACTCGGGGAACGCCTCGGCGTCGTCATCGATGAAGGCGATGATGTCGGCGGTCGAACCGCGAATGCCCGCGTTCCGGGCACGCGAGAGCCCCGACTCGTCCTCGAAGATCACCTTGTCGGCGCCGTGTTCCTGCCAGTCGATGTCCTGGCGGAACTCGACCGGCGTGTTGTCGACCACGACGATTTCCAGGCGATCGCGCCGCGCGGTCTGGCGGCGCAGGAACTCCAGGCAGTTCAGCGAGAGGTCGTAGCGCTTGTGCGTGCAGACGATGACCGAGAGCTCAGCCATTGGCGCGGTCCCCGTCGATGATGGTGTTGGTCATGGCCGGCTCGACCGTGAAGGACACGAGCGCGATGCCGAGGTCGCGTGCGTCGGCGTTGCTGGGACGCACGGTGAAGCCCGAGTCGATGGTGATCGTCGTGGCCTTGGCCGAGGCTCGCTTGCGGGCAGGCAGCACCGCGACGATGCGGCGCGGGTCGGGCATCTCGTGCTGCACACGCTCGCCATCCACCGAGATCGTCAGGTCGCTGAGCATCTTCTCGTCGAAGGCCCGGAGCAGGTTCACCGTGAGCAGCAACGGGCGTCGGCGCAGCAGCGCCACGCGGAACTCGGTGGCGGGCAGCGGCCCGGTCCAGGCGAACCAGCGGCCGTCTCCGGCGAGTTCGGGCGGGTAGATGTTGGGGATGGCCGCCGACCCGGCGCCCGGTGCCCACCGGAACTCGGGCACCTGCTCGACGCCGTACGCCCCTTCCTCCGTCAGCACGGCCAGGCGTTCGTACTCCACCAGCAGGTTCTGCACACCCTCGACTGCCAGGCTGTCAAGGCGGCTCAGGCGCTCCTCGATCCGCTTGATGTCGTTCTCGAGCCGTGTGAGGAAGGCGCGGGGGGATTCGAGGTACAGGTCTGCGTAGCTTTTCATGGTGTCTCGGGCGGTGACGACTCGGATGTACTTGGCATGGGGCAGGCAGAGACAGGCGAGCCAAGTCAGCCAGCTCTTACCGCGCCGAATGTAGCCGGGATTCTGACGTGCAAAGTGCCGCCGCCCACTGTTCAGCAACGCCTGCAACGGATCCAGGTGCTGTCAGATTCGTAACTAATGTCGTGTCACCTGCGGTCACACCGGCCTGCCACTGGGTTCCTGGACTCGGAGCGACAATGAGAGACCGCACGAGGCGTGCACCGCCTTGCCATCCATGTTCGTCTTGGGTCTCGATCATGACTACGAGGTATGTTGGCCTGCACATCGGTCGAACAGCAGGTACATCGTTCTATCACTACGTCGAAAGCGCCCTTGGCATTGGCGCCTGCCTTCCCATTTCGACGTTCACTCATGACATCCAGCGGGGCAGACTGACCGCGCTCGAGCGGATCGATTCTGGCCAGTTGCCGGTGTTCACCTATGGGCATTACGTCCACGAGAGCTGGTTCGAGTTTTTTCGGCAGCAAGGCGATGCAGTGGTGGGCTTTTCCTTCTACCGTGACCCGGTGGAGCGGCGTGTGTCGCTGCTTCGACATGCCGTAGCGCTCGATCAGACGCGCGAAGGGTCTGATTTCGCATCGCACCTCGACGCCAAGGACATCTGGTGCCAGGAGGTGTTGCGATGCTTCCCGACAGCCTCGCAAGTCCTCGGCGACCAGCCGACGTGGAAACAAGCCCTGCTCGCGCTGTCGACACTGGATTACTTGCTGCCGATGGAACAAGCCGCAGATGCTGCGCGATTGCTGGTCGAGCGCGTCGGTCGCGTCGACGCGGCCAGGAGGTTTCCGGAACTGAACCCGTCTCGGCCGATGACCGCGACTTCCGAGGAGCGAACGGCTGCGCTCGATGAGCAGGACCTGTTGTTGTACGAGGCGGTTCAAGGCGGCCAACGTGCGTCGGAGGCCCAGGTTCAGGTGCTGCGCGCGGCAATCGCCCAAAGGTACTCGGCTCCGGGGGCGGCTTTAGACGCCTTCAGACGCCACCTACTTAAGTTCATGCGCTCCGAGTTGCGGTCCCACGCAACAACGATGGTGTGTGTTGAGATACTCAAGGCGCGGAGAAGGTCCTTGGACGACGCCTTGGCATTCTTGGAGGTGAGCACTTGAACACGCTCCGTGAGAATTTGACTGCCCTCAGCAACGCGCATCGCGGCAACCTTGTGGAATGGGTGACCGAACGAGTGATTCATGGCTACTGTCGGCCGGGAGACACCGCTGTCGATGTCGGCGCCAACTATGGAGCCCACACGTTCACGATGTGCCAACGCGTCGGACTGCAGGGCCGCGTCATTGCCTATGAAGCAAACCCTGCTGTAGCGGCCAACCTGGTGCAGTGGACCACATGGCGCAAGAATCTCACGGTTGTGCAGAGAGCCCTGGCCGACTTTCAGGGGGAGGCCAATTTTTACGTTGCAGACCTCACAGGCTTGTCGAGCCTTAACGCCAACGAACTGGAGCGCCGCGGCAAGCCAGTTGAAAAGACCATTTCTGTTCCGGTGGATACGCTCGACACCAATCTGGACGAGTGCGGTGTGGAGTCGCTGCGCCTGATCAAGATCGATGTTGAAGGGGCCGAGTTGGCCGTCCTGCGCGGCGCCACCGCGACGCTGGAGCGCTACAGCCCGGTCATCGTCGTTGAAATGGCTGCGGCGGCATTGATGCGCAGGGAGCCGGATGCCTATGCCCGGTTCCAGCGCGAGACCCTGGCCGACCGATACCTCTTGATGTCGGTCGTGGGCGAGATCGTAGACGAGGCGCCAGTGGCGTCGGATTACCAGTTCGTCCTTGTGCCCAAGGCCGACAGGGCCGTCGTGGATCGGATCACGGCATTGGTCAGGGCCTCGTGTCAGCGGTTCTTCAGCGAGGGCTTGCAGGACTGGACGCCGTACCTGAAGTTCCAGAAACGCTGAGTGCCCCGCTGCCACTCCGCCCGGAAGTCAGGCAACCGATGCCCTGGCATGGATGTCGAACCACTCGCCGTAGATTCCGGTCCGATTGTTTCTTTGGTCCTCGTGAATCCGTGCGGTCGCGGCAAGCACGCCGTCGAGGTCAAGCCAAGTGGTGCGCAGAGTCGG
Organism: uncultured bacterium; assembly: GCA_903873475.1. Lineage (GTDB taxonomy): Bacteria > Pseudomonadota > Gammaproteobacteria > Burkholderiales > CAIKXV01 > CAIKXV01. The sequence continues at coordinate 3,304 of CAIQON010000247.1, read as the reverse complement.
CCCGAACGGTCCTGAGGACCCACGGTTGAACCGATAGGTGAATTGTTGCTCGGGCGACGTTCGGTGCACCGGGAACAGACTATCCCGATAGGCGCCGTCGTGGTCGACCTGCAGGACCACTGCAAAGGAGTCGTACCCTGCTGCTGCCAGGCGCCGGATGTTTCGCTCGGTGTCGTTGAAACCCATTTCAAAGGAAATGTGGGTCGGGCGACCTGCTGACGGGATGTCGAGCAGCGCATCGACAAACAGGGCGTCACAGCCTTCTATATCGATCTTGATGTAGCAGGGGCCGGGAATGGCCTTCAGCAGACGCTCCGGGCGTATCGTGGCCACGTCGACCACCTCGGTTTCGTAGCCCCGCGAGGCGATTTCCGCCTTGAAGCTGCTCCATTCACTGTGGACGCGATTGATGTAGAACTTCATCGTGCCCGGCGTGTCGAAGATCCCCATGTTCAGGATCGCGAGTTGGCCAGTCCGGATGGCGTCATGGAAGCGTATGGCGCCTTGCCGCGCGAGGAGCGGGTTGGCCTCGACCGCAACGACGTGATAGCCCGACTTGAGGTAGAAATCCGTGTCGTCACCGTTGTGCATGCCGATGTCGAACACGGCGTCCGATCCGAAGAATTCGGGCGGCAGTTTGGCGATGCCCTGCTCATCGCGAACAATCCGGTCGAACGGCGCAGAGTGCGCCATAGCCCTGCGCAACTCGAAGCGCTCGTATTCGCCATCGACGAACACGCGCGTAGCATTCGCGATCGACACATCGAGCGGCCCGAGGATGATGCGTTCCAGGGTGATCTCGATGGCCGTGGGCGACGTCACCCGGATCTGCAACTCCACGCTTTGGCCGATGTCGGCGACTCGCACGCGCGCAAGCGCTGTCCAGGTCAATTTCTTGTCCGGGTTGGGCGTGGCACGTGACATGAGCACTGTGCCATCGGCATCCTTGTAGTCGAGTTGCAGCACGATGCTGCCGTCCTCTGCGGTGAACGAGAGGTAGCCGCTGCCTGGCGAAAGTCGAAGATACAGTACGTCGTCGGGAGACAGGCCTCCTGACAGCACACAGAGTTCTCGATAGTGGCTGGTCGTCATTGATGCGTGCTCCTCGAGCGATGGCTTTCCTGCATGGACATGATCCGATACTGTGTTTCGACTGCGGCGTGGCAACCGAAATGAATTCAAGCGACTGCCAAGCCCGTATTGTCCCCGAGTCCACGAGGGCCACAGCAATCCGTTCGTCCTGGCTCGATGCGGCAGCAAGACAGAGTCCAGGCCCGGCTGAGAAGTACCGAGATCGAAGATGACATCCACAGTCCACGACAGCGTCCGCCAGTCTGCCGGCTTGCCTGACGGCAACTTGCTCGCACCCCGTCCTGGCGTTCCGGACTACTGCATTCAGGCGGTCAACGAGTTCATCTCGCGAGGGGGCACCTTCAAGGGCTTGCGGGTACTCGCGGTCGGCGAGAACTTGCTGCCGCGAGAGGCGGTCCTCGACGAACTGGGGGTGAAGCAGTGGGTGTGCATCGACGCGGCGCTCGCGGATTCATCCACAGCAAGCCTCGCGCAGCACCTGCCCTTTCCGCAGGATGACTACGTGCTCCTTAGAGGCGCGCCGGAACATCTTCCACCCAGTTTCGATGGGTGCTTCGACTTGGTGTTCTCGATCTACCGGTTCGAGCGCATGGCGTCGCTGGGCGCTGCGCTGGCCCGGATGCACGCGGCATTGCGGCCTGGAGGCACCCTCTTCAGCTACTTCGGTCCCATCTGGTCCGCCCCGACTGGCAGTCGGTTCTGGATTCGTCCCGACTTCAACTTCGGGGTTGCGGGCCCGATGCCCGAATGGGGCCATCTGGCCATGGATCGTGCCGAACTGCAGCAGCATCTCATCGATGCGGGGGTCGAAGCCAGCGTGGTCGACTACCTCCTGCACCAGGTGTACGAGTCAGCGACCATCAATCGCCTCTTTTTCGAGGACTATGTGGCCGCCATGGAGTCCTCCGACTTCGATCGGTTCACGCTGGATCCCCTGTGGCGGCGTCCCGTGCCCGAGGAACTGCAGCGCCATCTGGAGTCTCGTCACCCAGGGCATCGAGAGTTTTCGGCCTGCGGCATCCGGATTCTTGCGCGGCGGGCCGGACCAATATCGAAGGTGCACAAGGAACGTTCGGTCCTGATCTGTGGCGCCGGTCGAAGCGGTACCAGCGCACTGGCAGGGCTGTTCGATAGCCAGACTTACCACAAGGGCGACGACCTGTACCCGGCGACGATCCTGAATCCCAAGGGCTACTTCGAGAACCTGGCGATCAACGACCTGAACGAACTCATTCTGGTGCGATCCGCCATGGCGCATTTCGGAGCCGAAGGCGCCGAGGCACTTCTGGCCCCTTTCACACGCGGTCAACTCTGGCTGGGTCGCTGGCCAGCGTCGATGCCCGCCGAGGCCGATGAAGCCCTTGGGCGGAGCATTCGGGCCTTGCTCGGCCAGAAGCCTTTCTGTCTGAAGGACCCGCGCTTCTCGGTCACGGCGCCTGCCTGGCTCAAGCAGGCCCCCGAGGCCGTGGTTCTGTGCATCTTCCGCCCACCCGCCGTAACGGCAGAGAGCATCCTGCAGGCTTGTCGCACTGCGCCATACCTGCGCGGACTTCGCATCAGTGTGGAAGATGCCTTCGCTGTGTGGCGTCAGCAATATCGCCGGGTACTTCAGTTGTACCTGGAGCGGGACGACGTGCTGTTCCTCAGGTACGCGGATCTCTTCGACAGAGAGCGTCTGGCGTCCTTGGAAGACTACCTCGGCACAAAGCTGGTCCACGACTTTGCCGACCCTGCGCTCGACCGCACTGAAACCCGGCTCGAGCCTGATGCCCGAAGCCAGGCGCAGTACGAGTTGCTTGACGCCGTCAGTGGCGCCGACTTCGGCGCCGATCGGAACAAGGCCATGGCTTGGGTCAAGGCCGCTCTTGACGGCCCTGAGTCACATGCCGCCCCGCTGCCAGCGCGTTGGCAATTCAAGCGTTGACTATTCCTGCTCAGGGCGGCCCGAGAAGGACAGGTCGATGGCCTGAAACGCGTTGGCCCAGGATTCGCTGTGACCAGGCCAGGGAGTTGCGCTGACTGGAACAGTGACAAGGCGGCTACCGAAGAAGGTCTGGTTGGCTGCGATCTTGTGTAAGCGGTCAATAGACCACGCCCTTGCCACGACGGCGGTGGCCAGGTCTTGACCGTTCAGGCAGCAGCGGCCAGCTTCATGCGCCAGGGCAGCAGGTCGGCATAGTCATCGACGGTCCTGGCGTTGGGCAACGCGAGG
>CAIQON010000246.1 GCA_903873475.1 uncultured bacterium | reverse complement strand
CGATCACCTACATCAACTCCGCCGCCGACCTGAAGGCATTCTGCGGCGAGCATGGCGGCATCGTGTGCACGTCCAGCAATGCGCGCAGCATCCTCGAATGGGCGTTCGCGCGGCGCGACAAGGTACTGTTCTTCCCCGACCAGCACCTGGGCCGCTGGACCGGCTACCTGATGGATATCCCCGTATCCGAGATGCTGGTCTGGGATCCGGACGAGCCGATGGGCGGCCTCACCGCGCAGCAGATCAAGATGGCCAAGGTCCTGCTCTGGAAGGGCCACTGCTCGGTGCACCAGATGTTCCAGCCGCAGCATATCCTGCGCTGGCGCGAGCAGAACCCGACCGGCATGGTGATCAGCCATCCCGAGTGCAAGTTCGATGTCTGCAAGCTGTCCGACTATGTCGGCTCGACCGATTTCATCATACGCACCATCGCGCAGAGTGCGCCCGGCACGCGCTGGCTTGTCGGGACCGAACTGAACCTCGTGAACCGGCTTGCAGACCAGTTCAAGGGCCAGGGCAAGGTCGTGCAGTTCATGGCGCCGACCGTATGCATGTGCTCGACGATGGCGCGCATCGACCCGCAGCACCTGGCGTGGTGCCTCGAGAACCTCGTCGAAGGCCGCGTGGTGAACCGCATCACGGTGCCCGAGAAGGAAGCCGGGCTCGCGCGCCTCGCGCTGACACGCATGCTAGAGGTGTCGTAGTCCGCCCCGGTGCGCGGCCTGCGACCGGGGCACCATGCCGGCGTCGCGCCCGTGGACGCGCGTGCGTCCGGCCGTGACCAACCGATGAGCAGCCGCGAAACGCCCGCAGCCGAGGGCGTGCGTTCGACGAACGCGCTGCGGGTGGCGACCTACAATATCCACAAGGGTTTTTCGCCGTTCAACCGGCGGATGATGGTGCGCGACCTGCGCGACCAGTTGCACACGCTGGCGGCAGACGTCGTGTTCCTGCAGGAAGTGCATGGGCGGCATGACCGGCATGCGGCCCGCTTCGAGCACTGGCCGGCCGCGCCACAGTACGAATTCCTCGCCGATTCGGTCTGGCACGATTTCGCCTATGGCCGCAATGCGGTGTACGACCACGGCGACCATGGCAACGCGATCCTGTCGCGCTACCCGATCTCGAAGTGGGACAACATCGACGTGTCGGCCTACTTCTTCGAGAGCCGTGGCCTGCTCCACAGCGAGATCGCGGTGCCCGGATGGGCGCACCCGCTGCACTGCGTGAACGTGCACTTCGGGTTGCTTGCACGCGGGCGGCGCTGGCAGCTGCGCGAACTGACCGGGCACATCCGGGCGCTCGTGCCGGAGGGTGCGCCGCTGGTGATCGCCGGCGACTTCAACGACTGGCGCAAGGAAGCCAGTGACGGCATGAGCTCGGAGCTGGGCATGGTCGAGGTGTTCGAGGTCACGCGCGGCCACCCGGCGCGCAGCTTCCCGACGCGCATGCCCATGTTCCGGCTCGACCGGATCTACGTGCGCGGGTTCGAAGTCCGGCATGCCCATGTGCATCACGGACAGGCGTGGGCGCGCCTGTCCGACCATGCACCGCTGTCGGCCACGCTCATCCTCGGCTGAAGGCAGAGGCACGGTGCAGTCGGCAGACACCCACGCCCGTTTCCTCGCAGGGCATGCGGTCGAACTGCTGGAGGGCGGCGATGCGTACTTCCCGGCGCTTGCGGCGGCCTTCGATGCGGCCCGGCACGAGATCCATCTGCAGGCCTACATCTTCGCGGACGATCCGGCAGGGCGTATCGTCGCCGAAGCGCTCGTGCGGGCGGCCGCGCGCGGGGTCGCGGTGCATGTGCTGGTCGACGGATTCGGCAGCCGCAACATGCCCGGTGCGCTTCGCGCGCGGCTGCGCGCAGCCGGTGTCGAACTGCTGTTCTTCCGGCCCGACGTCACCGTGTTCGACTTCCAGCGCAGCCGGCTGCGCCGCCTGCACCACAAGATCGTGGCGATCGACGGTGAACTCGGCTTTGCCGGTGGCATCAACGTGATCGACGACATGCATACCCCGGGACAGACGCCGCCGCGCTGGGACTATGCAGTGAAGGTTCGCGGGCCACTCACGGTCGAGATGCTGCGCGTCGCACGGCAGGCATGGGATGTCGTCGCCCGCACCTACCTGCGTCGCCGCTGGCCGTCATGGCGCGCGCTGCCCGGGGCGCTCGCCTCGCAGCCGGCGCAGGAAACCGACGCGTCGGCGACAGCGCCGTCGATGGCGCCGGCCGGTCCGGTCCGGGCTGCTTTCGTCATCCGCGACACGCTGCGCCACCGGCGCGACATCGAGGACGCCTACCTGCAGGCGATCGCGCTCGCCGAGCGCGAGATCCTGATCGCCAGTGCCTATTTCCTGCCGGGCATCGAACTCCGCCACGCGCTGATCGATGCCGCCAGGCGCGGCGTGCAGGTCACCGTGCTGCTGCAGGCGCGCGTCGAATACGTGCTGATGCGCCATGCCTCGCGCGCGCTGTACCGGCAACTGCTCGACGCCGGCGTGCGCATCTTCGAATACCACCAGAGCTTCATGCATGCGAAGGTCGCGGTGATCGACGGCGAGTGGGCAACCGTGGGCTCCTCCAACATCGACCCGCTGTCGCTGCTGCTCGCGCGCGAGGCCAACGTGTTCGTGCGCGACGCCGCCTTCGCCGCCGAACTGCTGTCCAGCCTGCGGCGGGCGATGGACGCCGGCGCTCGGCCGGTGGTCGCTGCGGGGTACCGGCGCGGGTTTGCCGCGCGCATCGCCAGCTGGGTCAGCTACGGAATCGTGCGGGTTCTGCTCGGCTGGGCGGGATATGGTGCACGCAAGGATTACCTGTAGCGGCCCTCGCGCATCGGTGATACCAACGTCGGCGTATCCCCCGCGCCCCCGCGCCCCGGGGCCCCGGCGCGGTGACGTATTTACAGACACCGGTATCCGGCAACCGTCTGGCACGCATGGCATCCTTGGCGATCTTCCAGAAAAATGTCCCGAGGTCCCTTGAGCGCCCGTGCCGAGTTCCGCCTGCTGGTGCTGTTCAACGCGCTGTTGATCCCGGCCGCCATGTTCGTCGTGTCGTTCGACATGTACCTGCTTCCACCCGAGTTGCAGGCCTGGATCAGCTCGCGCGGCGCGATGCTGTCCACGCCCCTGCAATCGATCGGCGCGACGGTGTCGTTCGGCGCGTTCGTGGCGCTGTGCGTCGGGCTGGCTGGCCTGCTGGCGTTCCAGCGCTGGGCCCGCTGGTTGACGCTGACCTCGACGATCGCCATCTACCTGCCCATGCCACTGTCAGATACGGTGGTCCTGTCCGGTTTTGCCTACACGATGGACAGCGTCGCGGCGATCCTGTGGGGCGTGCTGCTGGCCGCAGCCTACTGGTCTCCGGTGGCTGCCGAGTTCAGGTCGCGTACGCACGAGGGCGCGCCCGGGTCGGGTACGACGTAACTGGCAGCGCGTCGGCCAGAGTCTTCTCCGGTGCCGCGCATCAATGGTGCGCGCTGCGGGGGGCGTCGATTGCGTGCGGTGCATCCGATGCGTGATCGATGATG
>CAIQON010000245.1 GCA_903873475.1 uncultured bacterium | reverse complement strand
TTGATCGACACCACGCACGGGATGCCGTAGACGTCCTTGACGTTCTTCACGTGCCGCTCGAGGTTGGCCAGACCCTTCTCGAGCGCCGGCAGGTTCTCCTTGTTCAGGTCGTCCTTGCCGACGCCACCGTGGTGCTTGAGCGCGCGCACCGTGGCGACGATCACCGCCGCGTTCGGCATGATGCCTGCCTTGCGGCACTTGATGTCGAGGAACTTCTCGGCCCCGAGGTCGGCGCCGAAGCCGGCTTCGGTGACGACATAGTCGACCAGCTTCAGAGCGGTCTTCGTGGCAATGACGGTATTGCAGCCATGCGCGATGTTCGCGAACGGGCCACCGTGGATGAATGCAGGGTTGTTCTCGAGCGTCTGCACCAGGTTCGGCGCGAGCTGGTCCTTCAGCAGCACCGTCATCGCACCGTGGGCCTTAAGGTCGCGCGCGCACAGCGGCTTGCCGTCGCGGGTGTAGCCGAACACGATGTTGCCCAGGCGTTCCTTGAGTTCCTTCACCGAACGGGACAGGCAGAAGATCGCCATCACTTCCGAGGCGACGACGATGTCGAAGCCGTCCTCGCGCGGATAGCCGTTGGCAGTACCACCCAGCGCGACGGTGATGTCGCGCAGCGCCCGGTCGTTCATGTCCATCACCCGCTTCCAGGTGATGCGGCGGATGTCGATGCCCAGCTCGTTGCCATGCGAGATGTGGTTGTCGATCAGCGCGGACAGCAGGTTGTTGGCGAGCGCAATCGCGTTGAAGTCGCCGGTGAAGTGCAGGTTGATGTCCTACATCGGGACGACCTGCGCATAGCCGCCGCCCGCCGCGCCGCCCTTGACGCCGAAGACCGGGCCGAGGGACGGCTCGCGCAGGCAGATCATCGCCTTCTTGCCGATGTGGTTGAGCGCGTCGCCGAGCCCGACGGTGGTGGTGGTCTTGCCTTCGCCGGCCGGCGTCGGGCTCATCGCGGTGACGAGGATCAGCTTGCCGTCGGGCCTGTCCTGCAGGCTGTCGATGAACGCCATCGACAGCTTCGACTTGTAGTGGCCATAGGGCTCGAGGTGTTCCTCGGCGATGCCGAGCTTCGCGGCGACCTGGGTGATGCGCTGCATGGTCGCCTTCTGGGCGATTTCGATATCCGATGACATGCTGTTCCCCTCGATACGGTTACGCGCAGCCTGCGCACGTTGCGGCGGGACTATAGGCCGCAGCCCGCGCGCGTAACCTTGACCATGGTCAATTCCCGGACCGGCGCCGGAGCCGGGCATGTTCGCCAACCGGCCACCGCGCCCGCCGGGTCGATCAGGCGGGCTCGACCTGCCCCGCCATCACCTGCCCCGCGCCGAAGGTCGACGCAGGCTTGAGCGTGCCGCCTGCCTCCACCCGCACCGCGCAGTACTTGAACTCCGGGATCTTGCCGAACGGATCGAGCGCGGCATTGGTGAGCAGGTTGGCCGCCGCCTCGTGGTAGCAGAACGGAATGAACACGGCGCCGCGCGGCGTGCCGTCATCGGCACGGGCGTACAGCGCGATCTTGCCGCGGCGCGATTCGACGGTGATCACGTCGCCGGGCTTCGCGCCGAAGCCGTCGATGTCGAGCGGATGCATCAGGGCCACGGGATCGGGCTCGATCGCGTCGAGTACGGACGCACGCCGGGTCATCGCCCCGGTATGCCAGTGCTCGAGTTGCCGGCCGGTGATCAGCACCATCGGGAATTCGGCATCCGGGCGTTCATCGGCCGGTATCACGTCGGCCGGCACGAACTTAGCCTTGCCGGTCGCCGTCGGGAAGCGATCGATGAACACCGTCGGCTGCCCGGGATCGCCCACCTCCATGCAGGGATAGGTGACCGAGCTCTCGGCCTCGAGGCGCTCCCAGGTGATGCCGGCGATGCTGGGCATCGCCTGGCGCATCTCGTTGAACACGTCCGACACGTGTTCGTAGGTCCAGCCCAGGCCGAGGCGCTTGGCCAGCTGCTGGATGATCCACAGGTCTTCCCTGGCATCGCCCGGGGTGTCGAGCGCCTTGCGGCCGAGTTGCACCATGCGGTCGGTGTTGATCACCGTGCCGTCCTTCTCCGGCCACGCGGATGCCGGCAGAACGACGTCTGCGAGGTAGGCGGTCTCGGTCAGGAAGATCTCCTGCACCAGCAGGAAGTCGAGGCCGGCCAGGGCCTCGCGTGCATGGTTCAGGTCGGGATCGGACATCGCCGGGTTCTCGCCCATCACGTACATGCCGCGGATCTCCTTGCGCAGCGCGGCGTTCATGATCTCGACCACGGTCAGCCCGCGCTTCGGGTCGAGCGGCACGCCCCACAGCTTCTCGAACTTGGCCTGCGCCTTCGGATCGTCGACGAACTGGTAGTCGGGGTACACCATCGGGATCAGGCCGGAATCGGACGCGCCCTGCACGTTGTTCTGTCCGCGCAGCGGATGCAACCCGCTGCCCGGCTTGCCGACCTGCCCGGTCATCAGGCACAGCGCGATCAGGCAGCGTGCATTGTCGGTGCCGTGCACGTGCTGCGAGATGCCCATGCCCCAGAGGATCATCGATCCCTTCGAGGTGGCGAAGGCGCGCGCGACCTCGCGGATGGTCTGCGCGTCGATGCCGCACACCGGCGCCATCGCCTCCGGGCTGTAGCCTTCGACGTTCTTCTTCAGGTCATCGTAGCCGAGCGTACGCGAGGCGATGAAACCCTCGTCGACCAGCCCCTCGTGCACGATCACGTGCATCATGGCATTGAGCAGGGCGACGTCGGTGTCGGCCTTGAACTGCAGCGTCCAGGTCGCATGGCGCGCGAGTTCGCCGCGGCGCGGATCGGCGACGATCAGCCGGGTACCGTTCTTCACCGCATTCTTGATCCAGGTCGCGGCCACCGGATGGTTCACCGTCGGGTTGGCGCCGATCACCAGCACCACGTCGGCATGGATCACGTCGTTGACCTGGTTCGACACCGCAGCCGAGCCCAGCCCTTCGAGCAGCGCGGCCACGGAAGAGGCATGGCACAGGCGGGTGCAGTGGTCGACGTTGTTGCTGCCGAAGCCGGTGCGTACCAGCTTCTGGAACAGGTAGGCCTCCTCGTTCGTGCCCTTGGCCGACCCGAAGCCGGCCAGCGACTTGCGCCCGAACGTGTCGCGAATGGACTTCAGCTTCGATGCCGCGAGGTCGAGCGCCTCTTCCCAGGTGGCTTCGCGGAACACCGACAGCGGGTTGCCGGGGTCCATCGTGAAATCGGCATGCTTGCCGATGCCTTCGCGGCGGATCAGTGGCGTGGTCAGGCGCTGCTTGTGGTGCACATAGTCGAAACCGTAGCGACCCTTCACGCACAGCCGTTCATGGTTCGCCGGGCCGTCGCGGCCGTCGACCGAGAGGATCCGGTTGTCCTTGACGTTGTAGGTGAGCTGGCAGCCGACGCCGCAGAACGGGCAGACCGAATGGACCTGCCTGTCCGGCACCTGCAGGCCGACTTCGCGCGCGGGCATCAGTGCGCCGGTCGGGCAGGCCTGCACGCATTCGCCGCAGGCCACGCAACTGCTGTTGCCCATCGGGTCGTCGAGGTCAAACGCAATCTTCGAATGGTCGCCGCGGAACGCATAGCCGATCACGTCGTTCACCTGCTCTTCCCGGCAGGCGCGCACGCAGCGGGTGCACTGGATGCAGGCGTCGAGGTTGACCGCGATGCCCGGGTGCGACAGGTCGGAGGCGACCTTCGGCCGCGCAGCGAAACGGGGCAGCCCCATGTCGAGCTTGCGCGCCCAGTGGTCGAGTTCGGAATCGAGCGTATGGGCCTTCGCCGGCATGTCGGACAGCAACAGCTCGAGCACCATCTTCTGCGACTGCACGGCGCGCGGGCTGTCGGTCTGCACGTCCATGCCGGCCTTGGGCGCGCGGCAGCACGACGGCGCCAGCACCCGCTCGCCCTTGACCTCGACCACGCAGGCCCGGCAATTGCCATCCGGCCGCATGCCCGGCTTGTAGCACAGGCGTGGAATCTCCACGCCCAGCCGGTCGGCCACCTCGATCAGCGTCTCGTCGGAGAACGCGGCGACCGTGTGGCCGTTCAGCGTGAACTCGACCTCGTCGCGCGCGGCGACCGGCTCTGACATCATGTTCATCGAAGTTCTTCCGGGAAGTACTTGATCACGCAGCGGATCGGGTTGGGCGCCGCCTGGCCCAGGCCGCAGATCGAGGCATCGGCCATCACCTGCGACAGTTCCTCAAGCAGCGGTGCATCCCACTTCGGCTGCTGCAGGAGGTCCAGGGCCTTCGCGGTGCCGACACGGCAGGGCGTGCACTGGCCACACGACTCGTCCTTGAAGAATGCCAGCAGGTTGCGCGCGGCGTCCGCCGCGCGGTCCTTGTCGGACAGCACCACCACCGCGGCCGAGCCGATGAAGCAGCCGTACGCGTGAAGGGTATCGAAGTCGAGGGGGACATCGCCGAGCGACGCAGGCAGGATGCCCCCGGACGCCCCCCCGGGCAGGTAACCGTAGAACGCGTGTCCCGGCAGCATGCCGCCGCAGTACTCGTCGATCAGTTCGCGTACCGTGATGCCGGCGGGCGCCAGGTGCACGCCCGGCTTCTTCACCCGGCCCGACACCGAAAATGAACGCAGCCCCTTGCGCTCGTGCCGACCCTGCCCGGCGAACCAGCCGGCGCCCTTCTCGACGATGTCGCGGACCCAGTACAGGGTCTCCATGTTGTGCTCGAGCGTCGGCCGGTCGAACAGGCCGACCTGCGCGACATACGGCGGCCGCAGGCGCGGCATGCCGCGCTTGCCTTCGATCGATTCGATCATCGCCGACTCTTCACCGCAGATGTATGCGCCGGCACCGCGCCGCAGGTGGATCGGGGGCAGTCCCCACGGCGGATCGGCCTTCAGCTTCGCCAGCTCGCGTTCCAGCATTTCGCGGATGCCGTGGTATTCGTCGCGCAGGTAGATCCAGATGCCGCCCACGCCGCAGGCGGTGGCAGCGATCAGCATGCCCTCGAGGAACCGGTGCGGGTCGCGTTCGAGGTACCAGCGGTCCTTGAACGTGCCGGGCTCGCCCTCGTCGATGTTGATCGCCATCAGGCGCGGCGCGGGTTCGGCGCGCACGATGCGCCACTTGCGGCCGGCCGGGAAGCCGGCGCCACCGAGGCCGCGCAGCCCCGAGTCTTCCATGGTCTTGATCACCGACTCGATGTCGCGCGCACCGCTGACGCATTCCGTGAACAGCCGGTAGCCGCCGGCAGCCCGGTAGGCGTCGTAGTCGATCGCCGCCGGCACCGGGCAGCGCACGGCGTTAGCGCGGACCGCCGCATGCACCGATTCGGCTGTCGCATGGGCGATCGGGTTCTGGTGGACGACGGCGGCCGGCGCCACTTCGCAGCGCCCGATGCACGGTGCATGCAGCACGCGCACGTCGCGCCCGACCGTCTTCTGCAGCTCGTCGATCAGTTGCTGCGACCCGGCCAGCTCGCAGCTGATCGAATCGCAGACCCTGACTGTCAGCCGCGGCGGGATGTCGTCGCCTTCCTTCACCACGTCGAAGTGGTGGTAGAAGGTCGCGACTTCGTACACCTCGGCCGGTGCCATCCGCATCTCGGCGGCCAATGCCACCAGGTGCGGCGCGGAAAGGTGTCCGTACCGGTCCTGGAGCAGATGCAGGTGTTCGATCAGCAGGTCGCGTTCGCGCGGCGCGGCGCCGAGCAGTGCCCGCACCTGCTGCAGGGCCTCGGGATCGACCGCGCGGCCCTTCGGCCGTGTGCCGCGTCCGCCGCGGAAGTTGATCGGCCGGACCTCACCCACCGGGGCACCGGCGCCGGTGGCGCCAGTGGCATTGCCTGTGCCGGCACCGCCGGAGGAGGTGCCGGCGGCGCCTCCCTTCGACTGGCTGGCTGCGCCTTCGTCCTGCTCCTGCATGTGAACCCCTGTCTGTCGCAACCGCGGTGATGCGTGAAGTCAGATGACCGACTTCAGGAGTTTGCCCATCTCCGACGGGTTGCGGGTCACCTTGATGCCGCACTCTTCCATGATCGACAGCTTTTCCTGCGCGGTGCCCTTGCCGCCGGAGATGATCGCCCCGGCATGGCCCATGCGCTTGCCGGGGGGTGCGGTGACCCCGGCGATGA
>CAIQON010000244.1 GCA_903873475.1 uncultured bacterium | reverse complement strand
GGCACCGCAGTACTGTTGACCGCCGCGCGCACCAGCTTTGCGGAGCGCACCAGCGACTCGCTGCGCCTGACCCTGAGCCTGCCGCTGGACAGGAACCAGTTCGCGTCCGTCTCTTCCGAAGGTGGCTCGCTGCGCCAGAACAGCATCAGCCTGCAGCGGCCGTTGCCGCTGTCGGAAGGCTTCGGCTACCGGCTGTCGGGAAACGAGGGCAGCACAGGTACCCGCGCCGAAGCATCGGTCTTCGCCCAGTCGCGCGCCCTGCTGGTCTCGGCGGAACACTCGGCCACGCAGGGTCAGCCCGGTGTGTCCCGTTTCGGGGCCCGTGGCAGCCTGGGCACCGTCGGCGGCACCGTATTCGCCGCGCGTTCCATCAACGACAGCTTCGCCCTGGTGCGGGTGCCCGACGTGGCCGACGTGCCGGTGAGGTTCAACAGCCAGCCCGCGGGTCGAACCGACAGTGCGGGCCGCCTGGTGCTCCCCAGGGTGAGCGCTCTCGTACCCCACCGGATCGAGGTCGATGTCGATGCGCTGCCCGCGGATGTATCCGTGCTCGACGAGCGCGCCAGCTTCGTGGTTGCACCGCGCAGCGCCGTCATCGCCACCCTGGCCGTGAAGCGCGTATCAAGTGCACTCGTGCGCGTGCTCGACCCGGACGGTACCGTGCCGCCACCCGGCACCGCGGTGCGCAGCGCGAACGAGGTGGAGACCTCGCGCGTGGGCCCCCGCGGCGAGATCTTCGTGCGCGCCCGCCCCGGCGCCCTGCGACTGCAGGTCGAGCGCGATGGCGCCACCTGCAGCGTAGAATTCGAGTTGCCGCCATCGCTACCGCTGGGCAGCTATCACGAGATCGGACCGCTATCATGTCGACCCGCCAGGCCCTGACCGGCCTGCTCACCGCGGCAGCCCTCCTGACCCTGCCGGCTGCGCGGGCGCAGGTGTCCTGCGACCTGCAGGTGCCGGCAATGAGCTTCGGCAACATCGATATCCTGGGCGAGATGCCTGTCGATCGCAGCCTGGGCAGCATCGAAGTCATCTGCAGGAACACCGGCATCGTAGATGTGGTGGTGATGATGCGCACTGCCGTGTCCGCGGGCTCGGGCGGCAGCGACAGCCGGCGGCGCATGCCCGGGCCGGGCGGCTCGTCCCTTGAATACAACCTGTTCCGGGACGCGAGCAGGACCCAGCTGTGGCGTACGAGCGGTGACGCGGCCGTGGCGATCAACGTGGGTGCGAAACAGCAGGCCAGCCTCCAGTTGCCGGTATTCGGGCGCCTGTTCGGCCCCCGCGATGCGCGCCCCGGCGGATACACCGACTGGCTGACAGTCACCCTGGACTTCTAGGGACCTGGCCAGCGATGCCGCCGGGATGCCGCCAGGGTCAAGTCCTGCGCCATCCTGCCGTTACCTTGAATCATGTGGATCAGGGTCCTATCGCTGTGCTCGATCGTGCTGGCGACGGATCTCGCGTCCGGGCCAGCCATGGCGCAGGCGCGCCAGGCGCGCACGACCCTCGAGGTACGCGCAACCGTGGTCCGCGTCTGCAGCGTCGGGGTGGGCGTGACGAGCGCGCCCGGATGCGAGGCGGTGGTGCGCGAGAACCCGCCACTGCTCGAGCGGGCGCCCCAGCCCGCGGGCATCGTACGCACAAGCATCACTGAACAGGCAGCGGACACCACGGCACGCATCATCGTGCGCACCTTCGAGTTCTAGCAGCACCATGCGCGACGCGGCGCCGCATATCCCTGCGCCGATCACGGCACCGCGAACATCACTTCGAAACGAGCTCCACCGGACGCGGCCTCCGCGCACCGGATCTGCCACCCGTGCGCAGTCGCCACCTCCAGGCAGATCGCGAGACCCAGCCCCGAACCTGGCCGGTCGCCCTGCGAGCCTCGCCAGAATCGTTCGAACACCTTTTCGCGCTGGTCCTCCGGAACGCCGTGGCCCTGATCCTCGACCGCGATTCGATCGGAACCCACCCGGATGCACACGGTACCGCCCGCAGGCGAGAAATCCACGGCGTTCTCGACCAGGTTCTTGAGCAGGACGAACAGTTCTCCCTGGTCTGACAGGATATCCGCCCCCGCCTGCTCGCAGACGATGTGCAGACTGACCCCGACGCGCTCGGCCCGCCAGGACAGAAACCCGACGACCTGCCGGGCGATCTCGTCGACTGCAGTCGGCCGCTTGTCGAGCGGTCTTCCACCCGAAACCTCAGCGATATGCAGCAACTGGTTGACGGTGCGCGCAATGCAATCCACGTCGCGCAGAGCCAGAGCCGGGATGGTTCCTGCTGCGCCTTCGAGTTGCCCGCGCAACAGCGCGATGGGGGTCTTCAACTCATGGGCCGCGTTGGCGAAGAACCGTTGCTGGCTGGCGAAGGCCACCTCGAGGCGAGCCAGCGCGTCATTGAACGCCGCTATCAGCGGACGGATCTCGGAGGGCAGATCCTCTGCAGGTAGCCGTGCGGAAAGATTGGCCTGCCCGACCGTTTTCGCCGTCTCGCTGGCGATCCTGATCGGCCGCAACACGCTGCGTATCCCCAGGAAACTGAGGATCGACAGCACCACGATGGATATCGCCACGATGATTCCGACCGCCTCGTTGACAGCGGGCACGATCGCTTCCTGGGCGAGTTCGGCAAACCGGTCGCTGCGCCCGACCTGAATCAGGAAGTCGCGACCATTGACGCTATGGCGTACGGCTGCGACATGGAAGCGAACACCATCGATCAGGGTCGGCAGGTAGAAGCCATCCTGTCGTTCGACCGGAATCGTGGGCATCATGCTTTCGAGCCGGTCATCCGAAGAGGCGACGACGCGCCCGTCCTCGGTCAGCACGCGGTACTTCAGGTTCGCGAAGAACGCATCGAATCCGTAGGCGTCGACACCGCCAAGCCGGACGACCACGCTGCCGTCGGGCGAACCCGCATCGATGGCTTCCGCGATGTCGTGGGTCTGGCCCTTGAGGCTCTGCTCGGTGATGAAGCTCGCGAAACGCTGGGCCAGCACCATCTGGACCGCCAGATAGGCGCCGGCGACGATGAAGATGGACAGGGCGAACGCAATCGACAGCCGCAGCGCGAGACTAGGCGTCCTCGGGAACGACCAGCGCATAACCGATTCCCTTCGAGTTGGCGATCGACACGGTGGAGCGCAATGTCGCCAGTTTTCCACGAAGGCGGTGAATGGCGACATCCAGGGCCTTCGGTGTCACGGCAGATGACAGCCCCCACGCGGCGGTCTCCAGCATGCTTCGCCTGACGACGCCCCCCTCGTGCCGGGCCAGCGCAAGCATGATCTGCAACTCGGTCGGAGACAGGGTCATGCAGGACTGCGCGACACGCAACGAACTGAGCTGCGGCTCCACGCGCAGGTCTCCGAAAGTCACCTCCGTCGGCATCCAGGGCTGGCTGCGGCGAAGCAGCGCCCGCGTGCGGGCGAGCAACTCATCCATCTCGAACGGTTTGGTCAGGTAGTCGTCTGCACCGGCATCCAGTCCGTCGACACGGTCGCCCAGGGCATCCCGAGCGGTAAGCACCATGCAGGGGATGGACTCCCGCATGGCGCGAATCCGGGCAAGCACCTGCAACCCATCACCATCGGGCAGGCCGCGGTCGAGGATCATTGCATCATAGCGGGCGTCCGCCATCGCTGCCGCAGCCTGACCCAGGCTGTTCACTGCATCGCAGGCTATCCCGTTTCGTTCCAGCATGCTGCGGATGACCTGGGCCATGCGCGGGTGGTCTTCGACAAGAAGGATTCTGGGCATGGCCAAGGCCGTCGTTCAGTGGCACCCCGGGATCAGAACCGGTAGCTCACGCCGAGGTTGATGGAAACGGGCCGGTACTTGATATCGCCGGAGATCGTGCCGCCCGCAGCAGGTTCCTCC
>CAIQON010000243.1 GCA_903873475.1 uncultured bacterium | reverse complement strand
CGGCGAGGGCTGCAAGCTCGACAACCTGGTGCAGGTGGGCCACAACGTGCGCATCGGGCCGTTCAGCGTGATCGCCGGCTGCGTCGGCATCGCCGGCAGCGCGCGCATCGGCAGCGGCTGCCGCATCGGGGGGGCCGCAGGCATACTCGGCCACCTCGAGATCGCCGATGGCGTCGAGGTGTCTCCGTTCACGCTGGTCACCCGTTCGATCCACGAACAGGGCAAGGTGACCGGGTACATGCCGGTGCAGGCACATGACCGCTGGCTGCAGAATGCAGCGCAGGTGCGGCATCTTGCGCGCATGGCCGACCGGATCAGGGAACTCGAGGGGCGGCTGTCTGCGCTCGAGTCGAACATGGGCAACGGCCGGCCAGCCGGCCGGAAGGTTTCGGAGGGGGAGTGAAGTGACCGAATCGATGGATATCCACGAGATCCTGAAGTACCTGCCGCACCGTTTTCCGTTCCTGCTGGTCGATCGGGTCCTCGAATGCGAACCGGGCGTGCGCATCCGCGCGCTCAAGAACGTGTCGATCAACGAGCCGTTCTTCCCCGGCCATTTTCCTCACCATCCGGTGATGCCGGGCGTGCTGATCGTCGAGAGTCTCGCCCAGGCGGCGGCAATCCTGTCGTTCAAGACGGTCAACGCACGCCCTGACGACGGGTCGGTGTACTACCTCGCGGGCGTGGACGGTGCACGCTTCAAGCGGCCGGTGCATGCGGGCGATCAGTTGCACCTCGAGGTAGAGCTCTCGAGGTACATGCGAGACGTCTACAAGTTCAAGGGCGTGGCGAAGGTGGACGGAAAACTTGTCGCCGAGTGCGAAATCACCTGCGTGCGGCGAACGATCGCCTGATCCGGCCCGGGAGCGCGACATGAGTACACGCATCCATCCGACCGCGATCGTCGAGCCCGGCGCGGAACTGGCCGAGGACGTCGAGGTCGGCGCATACACCCTGATCGGTGCCGGCGTGCAGATCGGTGCCGGGTCCTCGATCGGCCCGCATTGCGTGATCCGCGGCCTGACGCAGATCGGGGCCGGCAACCGCGTCTTCCAGTTCTGCTCGCTCGGCGAGGTCCCCCAGGACAAGAAGTACGCCGGGGAGCCGACACGCCTGGTGATCGGAGACCGCAACACCATCCGCGAGTTCTGCACGTTCAATTGCGGCACGGTGCAGGATGGTGGCGTCACCCGCATCGGCAGCGACAACTGGATCATGGCCTATGTGCATGTCGCGCACGATTGCGCCGTCGGCGACCAGGTGATCATCGCCAACAGCACGCAACTCGCCGGCCATGTGTCGATCGGAGACCACGCGATCCTCGGTGGCTTCACCGGCGTGCACCAGTTCTGCAGCATCGGGGCGCACTGCATCACGTCGGTGGGCAGCGTGGTGCTGCAGGACATCGCGCCGTTCGTGATGGCCGCCGGCAACCCAGCCGCACCCAAGGGCATCAATGGCGAGGGCTTGCGCCGCCGCGGCTACGACGCCGCGACCGTACAGGCGGTAAAGCGTGCCTACCGCACCCTCTACCGGGAAGGACTGCCGCTTGAACAGGCCCGGGCCGAACTCGAGCGCCAGGCCGCAGAGGTACCCCTGATCGGCCTGCTGACGGCGTTCATCGCGACCCAGCGGCGCGGGCTCGCCCGTTGACGACGGTCGCCCTGGTCGCCGGCGAGCCCTCGGGCGACCTGCTGGGCGCGGAACTGATGGCCTCGGTCGGCGCGCGCCGGCCTGACATCCGCTTCTGCGGCATCGGTGGCCCCAGGATGCGCGCAGCGGGACTCGACTGCTGGCATCCGATGGAAACGCTCGCCGTACGTGGGTACGTCGAGGTGCTGCGGCGCTACCGAGAGATCCTCGCGGTGCGGCGGCGGCTGGTGTCGCGCCTGTCACGCGACAAGCCCGACCTGTTCATCGGCATCGATGCACCGGACTTCAACCTCGAGGTCGAGCGCCGACTGCGGTCGACGGGCGTGCGCACGATCCACTACGTCTGCCCTTCGATCTGGGCCTGGCGGGGCGAGCGGGTGAAGCTGCTGAAAGAGGCGGCCGACCGGGTGCTCGCGCTGTTTCCGTTCGAGAAACCGCTGCTGGAAGGCCACGGTGTCCGGGCGACCTATGTGGGGCACCCGCTCGCCGACCTGCTGCCCGAGTTCCCCGACCGCGACGCGACGCGCGATCGCCTGCGCCTGCCGGTGACCGCACCGGTGATCGCCCTGCTGCCGGGCAGCCGCGACGGCGAACTGCAGTACATGGCGGATCTGTTCGTCGATACGGCCAGGCGCCTGCATGCACGGCTGCCGGACGCGCAGTTCCTGGTGCCGCTGGTCAGCCGGGAAACGCGGACCCGCTTCGAGCGTGCGCTCTATGAGCGGGAGGCGCAGGGGCTGCCGCTGCAGATACTGTTCGGGCATGCGCATGCCGCCCTGACGGCGGCCGACGCCGCGCTGGTCGCCTCAGGCACCGCCACGCTCGAGGCGGCGCTGCTGCGCTGCCCGATGGTCATCACGTACCGCATGGCCGACTGGTCGTGGCGGCTGATGCGCGGCAAGGGCTACCTGCCTTACGGCGGACTGCCGAACATCCTGGCCGGACGTTTCGTGGTGCCAGAGCTGATCCAGGAACATGCGACCGCGGAGAATCTGGCGCAGGCGCTGGCCAATCTGATCGACGATCAGGCAGTGCGGCGCGACCTGTCCGAACTGTTTGCGCAGATGCATCGCGACCTGCGCCAGGGCAGCGCGGAGCGTACCTCGAGCGCGGTGCTCGAGGTGCTCGAGGGCTAGCTTGGCGCGCGGCTGCGCGGGGCCCGGAGTGGGGCGTCCGGCCCGCACCGATCCGCTCGGAGCGCTGCCGTCCGGGCTCTGCGGGGTCGACGAGGCGGGAAGGGGGCCGCTCGCCGGGCCCGTGCATGCGGCGGCCGTGGTGCTCGACCCGGACCGGCCGATCGCCGGGCTGGCCGACTCGAAGCTGCTCTCGGCCACCCGGCGCGAGGCGCTCGCGCTGCAGATCCGGGAGCAGGCGCTCTGCTGGTCGGTAGTGGCGGTCGAAGCGGCCGAGATCGATGCGATCAACATCCTGCGCGCCAGCCTGCAGGCGATGCGCCGGGCGGTGCTGTCCCTGCAGCCGCTGCCACGGGCGGTCTGGGTCGACGGCAACCAGCTGCCCGATCTGGACGGCCATGGCTTTGCGCTGCGCGCGGTGGTCGGCGGAGATGCCCGTGTGGCGGCCATTTCCGCCGCGTCCATCCTGGCCAAGACTGCCCGCGATGCACGCATGCGCGAACTCGCGCTCGAGCATCCCGGCTACGGGTTCGAGCGCCACATGGGCTATCCGACGCGCGAGCACTTCGAAGCGCTCGCGCGCCTCGGTCCCTGTGCGGTACACCGGCGCTCGTTCGGGCCGGTCGCCCGCGCGTACGACCGGTTGCGCAGTGCCTGACAACCCTGGCCGGACGCTGCGCGGGCCGGGACCGGGACTGCTCAAGTCGCTCTGAAAGCGTCCGTTAACGGTGGGCGGCGCGCGCCCGCGGGCAGGGTGCGCGGACGCGGCTATCGGAACAGGCGGAGCGCGCATGCTGGTCATTGTCGGCTGGATCGGAGTTACGGTGATGGTGCTGGGCGGCTACATGCTGGCCGGGGGCAAGCTCGGCCCGCTCTGGCAGCCGGCAGAACTGGTGATCATCGGCGGGGCCGCCTTCTTCGCGTTCCTGGTGGCGAATTCCTCGAAGGTGATCAAGTCCACGTTCGCCACGCTTCCGTCCTGCTTCAAGGGGTCGAAGTACACCAAGGGCATGTACCTCGAACTGCTGTCGCTGCTCTACGACTTGCTGGCCAAGGTGCGCAAGGAAGGCCTGATGTCGATCGAGTCCGACGTCGAGGCGCCCGATCAGTCGCCGGTCTTCACCAAGTACCCGATGATCCTGGAAGACCATCATGCGATGGACTTTCTGCTTGATTACCTGCGCCTGATGGTCGGTGGCAACCTGAACGCGTTCGAGATCGAGAACCTGATGGACAACGAGATCGAGACGCACCACCACGAAGGGGAAGCTCCCATCGGTGCCATCGCGCGAGTCGGCGATGGCCTGCCTGCATTCGGAATCGTCGCTGCGGTGATGGGCGTGGTGAAGACGATGGGCTCGGTCGGTGCGCCGCCCGCGGTGCTCGGCGCGAAGATCGGCGCCGCGCTGGTCGGCACCTTCCTCGGCATCCTGCTGGCCTACGGATTTGTCGGCCCGCTCGCCAGCCTGCTCGAACAGAAGCTCTCGGAGCAGACCAAGATGCTCCAGTGCATCAAGGTCACGCT
>CAIQON010000242.1 GCA_903873475.1 uncultured bacterium | reverse complement strand
CCTCGTCGGTCTCGCCCAGCCCGACCATCAGCCCCGACTTGGTCGGCACCTTCGGGTGGCACGCCTTGAACTCCTTCAACAGCAGCAGCGAGTTGGCGAAATCGGCCCCCGGGCGCGCCGCCTTGTACAGCCGCGGCACGGTTTCCATGTTGTGGTTCATCACGTCCGGCGGACTGGCCTCCAGGATGGCCAGCGCACGGTCGCGGCGCCCACGGAAATCGGGCACCAGCACTTCGATGGTCGTAGCCGGGGACAGTTCGCGCACCGCGCGGATGCAGTCGACGAAATGCTGCGCGCCACCGTCGCGCAGGTCGTCGCGGTCGACGCTGGTGATCACCACGTAGCGCAGCCGCAGCGCGGCGATGGTCTCGCCGAGGTGGCGCGGTTCTTCGGGATCGGGCGGCTGCGGGCGGCCGTGGCCGACGTCGCAGAACGGACAGCGCCGGGTGCAGAGGTCGCCCAGGATCATGAATGTCGCCGTGCCCTTGCCGAAGCACTCGCCGATGTTCGGGCAGGAGGCCTCCTCGCACACCGTATGGAGCTTCTGCTCGCGCAGGATCTTCTTGATCTCGTAGAAGCGCGAATCAGGGTGCGGGGCCTTCACGCGGATCCAGTCGGGCTTCTTCAGCGCGACACCGACCGGCACGATCGGGATCGGATTGCGCGAGGTCTTGGCCTGCGCCTTCTGCTTCTCGCCTGCGGCGGGCGGGGAAACCGGGACTGTAGTCATTCTGGGACGATCGGGAATCGGGCTTGCAGGCTGGCGATGAACAGGGCGGCGATGCGATCGGCCATTTCACCGGTGGAGTCGTCGATCCCGAGCGCACGAGCCTGCGTCACCGCAAGGCCGGGATAGCCGCAAGGGTCGATGGCGTCGAACGGGGACAGATCCATGTCGACGTTGAGCGCGAGGCCGTGGTAGCTGGCACCGCGCCGGACCTTCAGACCGAGGGCGGCAATCTTCGCTGCGCCGACGTAGACGCCGGGTGCGTCCACCCTGCCGTGCGCTTCGATTCCCCACCCGCCGAGGCAGTCTATCACGGCCTGTTCCAGCATCCGGACGAGTGGCCGCACGCCGAGGCGCCGCCGCCGCAGGTCGAGCAGGACGTACATCACGGCCTGCCCTGGCCCATGGTAGGTGACCTGCCCACCGCGGTCGGTGCGCACGATCTCGATCGCGCCTTCGGCCGCGGCCGGATGCAGGTGGTCGGGTCGCCCGGCGAGCCCAAGCGTGTAGACAGGCGGATGTTCGGTCAGCCACAACTCGTCGCGGGTAGCCGCGTCGCGGCGGTCGGTGAAGGCCTGCATCGCGGCCCAGGCCTCGCGGTAGACGGTCGTTCCCAGCCGGCGTACCAGGGGTTCGCCAGCGGCCGCGTCGGCGCCGGGAACACCGTCGCGAGTATCGGAATCGGGCAGGTCCATGGCACGATTGTAGGCGTGCAGCGCGGGTTCGCTGTGCGGGCGTGCACGCTTGCGTCACACTCCGGCCATGTCATCCACCCATTTCCGCCCACGCACGCTGGCCGCTGCCGCCCTCGCGCTCCTGCTGTGCGCCGGAGCGGTCCGATCGGCGAGCATGCTGCCCTCCTGCCCTGACAGTCCCAACTGCGTCTCTTCCCTGGCAACACGACCCGCTCAGCAGATCGCGCCGTTTGCATTCACCGGCCCGGCCGAGGCTGCGCAGGCAAGACTGCTGCGCCTCATCGAACAGGACCGCGGCGCGACCGTCGTCGATACGCGGCAGGGCTGGATCGCCGTCGAGTTTCGGTCGCGCGTGCTCGGCTTCGTCGACGATGTGCGCTTCGAACTCGACCCGGCCGCCGGCGTGTTCCATGTGCAGTCAGCATCGCGCACCGGCTACTGGGACCTCGGCGTGAACCGGCGCAGGGTCGAGGCGCTGCGCGCGAAGTTCAACGCCGACGTCCGGTCCGGCGCCGGTTAGTCGGCACCCGCACGCTGTACCTCGGCGCCTCGGCACCTGGGTACCACGGCGCCCTGGCGCGGAAAAATCAGCGCTTCTTGCCGAGCAGCGTGCCGCGACAGTTCTTCGATCCGCAGCGGCAGCCCCAGCGGCGCTTCTCGGCCGGGGTATGCGGCGTCTCGAGGGTGATGTTGTAGTCGTAGTTCAGCTCTTCGCCGGCCTTGATGTTGCGCAGCGACTCGATCCAGATCCGGCCATCGACGATGTCGGACTCGCAGTTCGGGTTGCAGGAGTGGTTGATCCACCGGGCGCTGTTGGCGTCCTTGTTGCCGTCGAGCACGTACTTGTCATCGAGGGTGAACAGGAAGGTGTGCGACGGCTTGCTGTCGTCGTCGGCATACCAGCGGTCAGCCTGCGCCCAGGTGATCTTGCGCGCCTTGTACTCGATCACGCGCTCCCCCTTCGGGATGTCCACCGTCGCGAAGACGCCGCGGCCATGGATCGGCGATCGACGGACGAGGGTCCTGCGCGGCGGTGCGGCGACCCGGGCGGCCTTCTTCGGGGCCACTTTCTTCGGAGCCGCTTTCTTCGGAGCTGCCTTCTTCGGGCTGGCTTTCTTCGGAGCCGCCTTCTTCGGGATGGCCTTCTTCGGGGCGACCTCCTTCGGGCTGACCTTCTTCGGCGCCGCCTTCTTCGGGGCCGCCTTCTTCGCGGCGGCCTTCTTTGTCGCCGATTTCTTCGCGGGGGTCTGCGTGCGCTTCTTTGCGTTGGCCATGCGGGGTCCTGTGGGGAACGCGGAAAACGGGAATGACGGGGTGGCCGGCAGTGCCGGGTTACAGGACCATCACCACCAGCGGGTGGTCGCAGAGATCCTTGTACAGCGCATCGAGCTGCTCGCGCGACGTGGCGATGACGGTGGTTGTCAGGCTGGTGTACTTGCCTTCACGGCTGCTGCGCGTCTCGACCGTCGTCGGGTCGAAGTCCGGGGCATGGCGCCGCACGATCGAGACCACCGCAGGTGCGAACCCAGGCCCCGCCTTCCCCATCACCTTGATGGGGAAGGGCGACGGGTAGACGATGAGCGATTCGGCCGGCGCTCCGGGCTCGGGCGCGGCCGGCTGCTCTTCGCCCGGCATGCCATTCACCGCCATGGGGCGTGCAACCGCGAGCCAGCCCGGGGGGCGCGACCGATCAGCAACCGGTCACCTCGCGCTTGAATACCTGGTAGTGCGCATGCATCTGCTTCCAGACCGCGCCAGGCTTGCCAGTGCCGACCGGCTTGCCGTCAAGCGTCGTGATCGCCAGCACTTCCTTCGTGGCAGAGGTGACCCAGATCTCGTCGGCGCCACGCAGCTCGGCTTCGGTGATCGGGCGCAGCTGGTGCGGCATGCCGTGCTTCTGCGCGAGCTCGATGGTGACGTCGAAGGTGGTGCCGGGCAGCAGCAGGTTGCTCTTCGGCGGCGAGAAGATGGTGCCGTCCTTCACGATCAGCACGTTGCTGGACGAAGCCTCGGTGAGCATGCCGTCGCGGATCAGGATGGTCTCGACCGCACCGACCTCGGCCGATTTCTGGCGGGCGAGCACGTTGCCCAGCAGAGCGGTCGACTTGATGTCGTTGTTGTACCAGCGGTCGTCGCGGGCGGTGATCGCCGCCGCGCCCTCGGTGTGCCACTCGACCGGCGCCTTGCGCATCGGGTTGCTCATCATGAACACCGTCGGCTTCGCGTCTTTCGGAAACGCATGGTCGCGCGGCGCGACGCCGCGCGTGACCTGGATGTACAAGCCCTGGTCGGGATCGGGCGAGCGTTCGATCATCTCGTTGCACAGCGCCTCCCAGCGCTCGATCGAGTGCGGGTTCTGCAGCCCGATCTTGTCCATGCTGCGCTGCATGCGCTGCAGGTGCTCCATCATCCGGAATGGCTTCTTCGAATAGACCGGGATTACCTCGTAGACCCCGTCGCCGAAGATGAAGCCGCGGTCGAGCGGCGAGATCTTCGCCTCTTCGATCGGAAGGAACTCGCCATTCAGGTGAACGATCATCGCTTTGCCCTCGATATCGGAACGGTAATCGCCGAAGCGACCTTCACTGCTTCAGCATGAGCCGCAGGCTGTCCCACGTGCGCCGGAGGATGTTCGCCGTCTGCACTTCCTGCAGGGCGACTACCGGATATTCTGCCAGCGGACGGCCATCCAGCGCGAGCTTGAGCGTACCTACCCGCTGCCCGGCCGCGATCGGGGCGACCAGCGGCTGCACGCTCTCGAGGTCGGCCTTCACGCGCGACCCGCTGCCGGCCGGCAGGGTAGCGAGCAGGTCTGACTCGAAGCCCGCGTCGACGGTGCGCGAGGATCCCTTCCACACCGCGAGCGACGCGACCGGCTGGCGTGCCGCATACAGGCGGAAGTTGTCGAAGAACTGGAAGCCGTAGTTGATCAGCTTCTGGCTCTCGCTGATGCGCGCGCTCTCTGACGGCGCACCGAGCACCACCGCCACCAGCCGCCGCTCGCCACGCTTCGCGGAGGTGACCAGGCAGAAGCCTGCCGCCTCGGTGAAGCCGGTCTTCATGCCGTCGACCGAGGGATCGAGCCAGAGCAGCCGGTTCCGGTTGGCCTGCCTGATCTTGTTGTAGGTGAAGTCGCGCTGCGAATACAGCGCGTAGAACTCGGGGAAGTCGCGGATGATCGCCACCGCGAGCCGCGCGAGGTCGGAGGCGGTGCTGTAGTGCTTCGGATCGGGCAGCCCGGTCGAGTTGCGCAGCGAGGTGTTCTTCATGCCGAGCCGCTGCGCCTCGCGCGTCATCGCATCGGCGAACGCGTCCTCGCCACCGGCGACCGCCTCGGCCAGCGCGATGCTCGCGTCGTTGCCCGACTGGATGATCATGCCGCGCATCAGTTCGTCGACGGTGACCGGGATGCGCTGCTCGATGAACATGCGCGAGCCCTCGGCCTTGCGCGCACGGTCGGACACAGGCACCACCAGCGACGGTACCAGCCGCTTCTGCCGGATCGAGTTGAACGTGAGGTAGGCGGTCATCAGCTTGGTCAGCGATGCCGGCTCGAACCGTTCGTCGGCCGCCTGCGAAGCGAGTACCTGCCCGGTCGCGAAATCGATCAGCACATAGGCTTTCGCGTTGATCGACGGCGGCACCGGCACCGGGAGCGCGCCTGGCTGCGCGGATGCCAGCGGCGCCACGGCGCTGCAGAGCAGGAACGCGAGCACGCAGAGAACGCGCTCGGCCGGGCGGTTCATGAACATCTCGATCACCATCTGGAGGCCTTCCGGAAAACGATCAAGTATAGCCGAGCGACCGGCAGCTTCCCTTCGGCCCTCACCCTCCGGGACACTTGAAAAAGCAGGGCCGATGCACATCTACCAGGGGCAGGCGTCGTGCCATCGGAAATTGCAGGCACCGCCCGACCACCGGGAACCGCCCCGGGGGCGACATCCAACCACTTCCTGATGGAGGCTCCACCATGGCCCAGCTGATCCGCAACGAATCCATAGACGACATCTTCAACAATCTGTTCCAGGGCTTCCTGGTTCGCCCGGTCGGCGCGACCGGCACCGCCCCCACTGGCGCCGCGCGTCCATTCAGCGTCGAGGTGACGGAGGACGAAAAGGCCTACGCCGTGCACGCCGAGCTTCCCGGCGTCTCGCGCGACGACATCCATGTGACGATCGACGGCAACGATGTCGCGATCAGCGCGGAGGTGCGCAACCAGCGCGAGGCGAACAAGGACGGCCGCGTGCTGCGCAGCGAGCGCTACTACGGCAAGCTGTACCGCGCGTTCCAGCTGGCCGACGCGATCGACGACGCCGCGGCCGAGGCGAAGTACGCCGACGGCGTGCTCGAGCTGCGCCTGCCGAAGAAGGCGGTCACCTCGGCCCGGCGGCTCGAGATCCGCTGAGCGGCGCGTTGACCATTCGCCTGGCCGGGCCGTGACGGCCGAGAT
>CAIQON010000241.1 GCA_903873475.1 uncultured bacterium | reverse complement strand
CGCAGGATGGCATCGGCGCCGCTGCCCGCCTGCACCGGCACGATCATGGTTATCGCGCGAGTGGGGTATGGCTGCGCCTGCACGCCTGCCGCGAAAGGCAGCGAAGCGACGGTGGCAGCGAGCAGTGCGCCGGTTGCGCGAGGCGGGAAGAAGGACGACATGGGGCGGGACTCCTCTCGGGGCTGGCCGGCGCGCCCGGGGACCCGGGCCGTCGGCAGGCGCATGAACATCGCCTGCTGCCGGACATGCTCTTGCGGCATGTTCGCACGGCGGGCGGCCGATGCTAGCCAATCGGGCACCCGGCGGCAACGCCTATAATGCGCGCTCCTCGCGATCACCGCGATCCGCCGCCGGAGCAGACATGAAACCACCCCGCCTCACGACGCCTGCGGGCAGCACCATCGGCGTGATCGGGCTCGGTCTGATGGGGTCGGCCGCCGCCGCGCGCCTGACCTCGGCCGGCTTCACCGTGCTCGGCTACGACGTCGATGCCGGTGCGGCCGAGCGCCTGGGCCTGCCCGCCGACCAGCGGGCGCGGTCCATCGCCGACATCGCCGGGCGCTGCGACTGTTGCGTGGTCGCGGTGTTCAACACCCAGCAGGTCGAGCAGGTCCTGGAGGGCCTCGGCGGGCTGGCCGATGCGCGCGACACCGGCGCCGAACGCGAGCGCCCGCCGCTGGCGGTGATCTGCATCAGCACCTGCGACCCGGATGCGATCTCGGCGCTGGCCGGGCGCCTGCCGCGCGAGCGCATCGCCTTCGTCGAAGTGCCTGTGTCCGGCACCAGCCAGCAGTTCGTGCGCGGCGACGGCCTGGGCCTGGTCGCGGGCAGCGATGCCGATGTCGCGCGCGTCGCACCGGTACTCGAGGCGATGGTGCCGAAGCGGCATCGCGTCGGAACGCCGGGTGATGGCGGTCGTGCCAAGCTCGCGATCAACCTGATGCTCGGCGTGAACCGCGCGGCGCTTGCCGAGGGGCTGGTGTTCGCCGAACGCATGGGCCTCGACCCGACCGCCTTCCTCGCGGTCGCACGCGACTCGGCCGCCTACTCGCAGATCATGGACGTGAAGGGCGCGAAGATGATCGCCGCCGACTTCGCTCCGCACGGCAAGGTCAACCAGTCGATGAAGGACTTCTCGCTGATGCTGGAACAGGCGCGCCGGCTGGGCCAGAAACTGCCGCTCGGGGAGACGTACGCGAGCCTGATGCAGGGGTGCATCGACCACGGCGAGGCGGAACTGGACAACGGCGCGGTGATCAGGGAAATCCGGCGGCGGGTGGAGTAACCCATCGGGGGGCTCGAACCCTGCGTCACTGCCCGACGCGATACCCGAACTCCAGCGCTGCCACCGTCACCCACTGCCACAGGCTGCCCGCGAAGCTGCGCGCGACGTACACGTCATAGCCGCCGGCCTGCGGCAACCGGTGGATCACCACCCGCATCCGCGCCAGCGCCGTCATCGCGCAGGCCCCCTCGGGGAACGCCGCCGGATCGAGATCGATCGTGCAGCCCTGTGCAAGCACGTCTGCCGCAGCCGGGCCGGACAGGTTCAGCACCGCGAAGCCGGCGCCGACATCGGTCAGCGCGCCGGTCATGCCTTCGAGCGCGGTGCGCAGCCGGGCCTCGAGGTCTGGTCGCTGCGCGTCGGGACAGGTGATCAGCCAGTTACCGGGGCCTGTCCACAGCGCATGCACGCGTCCTTCGGCATCGGCTGCGCTGAGCCATGCCACCGTCGGCAGCTGCAGTCCGAGGACGGTAGCGAACGTGTCGCGAACCGGGCTGGACACGGTGCGCAGGTCGAGCACGGCGCGTCCTTCGACAGGCGCCAGCACCACCCGGGCCGTGCTGCCGTCGCCGCCGACCACGCGTTGCGCGCCGCCGCCTGCATGCTCCAGCAGCACCGCGGCGAAGGCCGATTCGAAGGCTGATTCGAAGGCCGATTCGAAGGCCGATTCCGCGGCGAGGTTCCGGGTTCCTGTCTCATCCACGCAGGCGGTCTCCGGCCGGGTCGACGAATATCGGATCGACCACTTCCACCTCGATGCTCATCCGCATCAGCGGCGACATCGCCCACAGCCGCTGTCCCTTGCGCAGGTGGCCGCGGCTGACCAGCGCCAGCGCGATCGCGCAGCCGACGGTCGGGCTGAAGCAGCTCGAGGCGACGAAGCCTTCCATCGGATACGGGGTGACCTGCCGCGGTTCGACCACCAGCATCGAGCCGCGCGGGATCGGCTCGCGCGCATGTACCGGTACCAGGCCGACCATGCGCGGCCGGTCTTCGCCGGTGAGCCCCGGCCTCGACAGCGAACGGCGGCCGATGAAGTCGCCCTCGTTGCGGATCATCCGATGCAGGCCGAGGTCGCCGGGCGTGGTGCGACCGTCGGCTTCGCACCCGGCCACGAAACGCCCCTTCTCGATGCGCATCACGCCCATCGCGTCGGTGCCGCAGGCGACCAGCCCGTAGGGTGCGCCAGCATCCATCAACGCTTCCCAGACCGCGCGGCCATGCCCGGCCGGCACGTTGATCTCGTAGGACCGTTCGCCGCAGAAGCTGGTCCGGTACACCCGAGCCGGCACGCCGGCGACTCGGCATGCGCGCAACGCCATGCTGGGCAGCCCCGCATCCGACACGTCGATGTCTGCGAGCTTCTCAAGCACCGCACGCGAGCGCGGCCCGGCCAGGGCCATCGCGGCCCAGTGTTCAGTGACGCAGGTCAGGTACACGTCGAGGTCGGGCCATTCGACCTGCAGCAGGTATTCGAGACGCGACATCACCGTGTCGGCGTTCGCGGTGGTGGTCATCAGGTAGTGGCATTCGCCCAGGCGGGTGACGATGTCGTCGTCGAGCACCATGCCGTCCTCGCGCAGCATCACGCCATGACGGCAGCGGCCCGTGGCGAGCGTGGCGAAGTCGTTGATGTGGATCCGCTGCAGCAACGCTGCACAGTCGCGGCCCTGCAGGTCGATCTTGCCCAGCGTGCTGACATCGATCAGGCCGACGCCGTTGCGTACGGCCCGTACCTCGCGGTTCACGGCATCGAGGTCGCTCTCGCGCCCCTGTCGATAGAACTGCGGGCGCCGCCAAAGGTCGCTGTTGGCGAATACCGCGCCATTGGCCGCATGCCAGCCGTCCATCGCGGTCGTGCGCAGCGGATCGACCGCGTTGCCGGTCTCGGGCCCGGCGAACGCGCCGAGGGTGACCGGCGTGCAGGGCGGTAGGGCCGGGGAAGTGCCGACCTGCGCGATCGGCGCGTCGATCGCCCCGGCGAGGATGGCCAGCCCGCTGATGTTCGACAGCTTGCCCTGGTCGATGCCCATGCCGAGCGTGGTGTAGCGATTCAGGAGCTCGACCGAGCGGTAGCCCTCGCGCGCGGCAAGTTCGACATCGGCGACCGTCACGTCGTTTCGCAGGTCGAGGAAGCGCTTGTGGCGGAAGGCGTCCGGGTAGTCCACCTGCCATAACGGCAGCAGCGGGCAGGTGGTTTCGCGCTCGATGAGCGGCGGGGACAGCGCCGGGCTGCGGCCCAGGCCCGCATCGCTTGCCGCCGCGCGACCGGCTGCAAGGCCCTGGGCTACGCAATCGGCCAGCTCGAAGGCGCCGGCGGCACTGCCGACGCAGCGCACATGCGCCGGCGGCCGGTCGTCCGGGTCGGGCACGAAGGTGGCCAGTGCCTCGTCGAACCTCAGATTGCCGCCCGCCTGCGACCACAGGTCGACCGCCGGGTTCCAGCCGCCGGAGACGAGCAGGGTATCGCCTTCCACCGGAAATGCGGTGCCACGATCGTCGCTGGTGGCGCGTCCCGAGGCATCGACCGGCGCGACCAGCGCGGCGCGCACGGTGCTCGCGCCCAGCGTGCGCAGCACTCCATGGCCCGCATGCACCTTGATGCCCGCTGCGACCGCGGCATCGAAGGCACTGCCCGAAGGCCCGGGTCGTGCGTCGATGATCGCGCTGACCGCGACCCCGGAGCGGTGCAGGTCGAGCGCCGCGTGGTAGGCCGAGTCGTTGTTCGTGAACACCACGGCACGCCGGCCGGGTTGCACGCCGTGGCGGTTGAGGTAGGTGCGTGCACTGCCGGCGAGCATCACGCCGGGCAGGTCGTTGTTGCCGAAGGCGATCGAGCGCTCGATCGCGCCGGTTGCAACGACGATCTCGCGCGCGCGGATCTTCCAGAGGCGCTGGCGCGGCAGGTGCTCGGCGACCGGGGCGCCGCTGCCGACCTGCTCTGCCACGGTCGCCATGTTGTGGTCCCAGATCGCGGCGACCTGGCTGCGCACCAGCACGCGCACGCCCGGCGCCGACTTCAGTTCAGTGGCGACCTCATGTACCCAGCGGGTCGCCTCGTCGCGGTTGATGCGCGCGTTCTGGCCGAGCAGCGAGCCGCCGACCTCGTGGCCT
Organism: uncultured bacterium; assembly: GCA_903873475.1. Taxonomy (GTDB): domain Bacteria; phylum Pseudomonadota; class Gammaproteobacteria; order Burkholderiales; family CAIKXV01; genus CAIKXV01. The sequence continues at coordinate 2,107 of CAIQON010000241.1, read as the reverse complement.
TCATCGGCGATGATCACGCGCGCGCCACCGCGCGCCGCTGCGAGTGCGGTGGCCAGCCCGGCAGGGCCGCCACCGCAGACCAGCACGTCGCAGTGGGCATGACGCTGCGCATAGCGGCCAGGGTCCGGCACCTTTGGCGCACGGCCGAGGCCGGCTGCGCGGCGGATGAGCTGTTCGCAGGTCTTCCAGCCCGAGGGCGGCCACATGAACGTCTTGTAGTGGAAGCCCGCCGGCAGCACGCGTGAAAGGTTCTCCCTGATCGCGCCGATGTCGAAACCCACCGATGGCCAGCCGCCCTGGCTCGATGCCACCAGCCCCTCGTACAGCAGGATCTCGGTCGCGCGCAGGTTGGGTTCGGTAAGGGCGCCCGTCTCGAGCTGCACCAGCGCATTCGGTTCTTCCGCGCCTGCGGCGAAGATACCGCGGCGGCGGTGGTACCTGAGGCTGCGCCCGACCAGCTGCACGCCGTTGGCGAGCAGGGCCGAGGCCAGGGTGTCGCCCGCGAAGCCTGAATGGCGGATGCCGTCGAAGGTGAACGACAGCGTCCGTGTGCGGTCGATGCGGCCCAGGTCGGCCACGCGCATCGGGTTCGACGTGCCGCCTGCGCCCTCGCTCATGTCGACTTCTCCGGTTGCAGCGCCCGGGTCGACACGACTTCATGGGTCAGCGTGTTGCGCCTGACGCCGATCCAGCGCCGGCAGCCCATCGCATGCTGCCAGAGCTCTTCATGTTCGCCTGCCGGGTTGTCGCGGTCGCCCAGGTACGCGCCCCACTCGGCATCCGTCGTTGCAGACGGATCTGCCGGGCGGCGCACGTTCGCGTCACCGCCGTGAACGTATTCGACCTGGTCGCGCGGGCCGCAGAAGGGGCAGGCGATCAGCAGCATCGCCGCATCAGTGCATCCATGGAGCCTGCCCCGCGCCGCGCTCGTCGATCGCATGGCCGAGCGTGCAGCGGTCGAGCGTGAATGGCGCGTTGATCTCGTGCGGACGGTCCTGTGCGATGGTGTACGCGAAGCACCATCCGGAGCCGGGCGTGGCCTTCAATGCGCCATGGCGCCAGCCGCAGTTCACATAGAAGTTGTCGATCGGGGTCTTGCCGATGATCGGGCTGCCGTCCATGCTCATGTCCATGATGCCGCCGCAGAGCCGCAGCAGGCGCAGACGCGAGAACGAGGGGAACAGCGCGAGCGCGGCCCTGGCTACATGCTCGACCGCCGGCAGGTTGCCGCGCCGGGCATGCGAGTTGTACCTGTCGATGTCCACGCCCATCACCAGTTCGCCGCTGTCCGACTGGTTGACGTGGAACCGTAACGTGCTCGAGGTGACCACGGTGTCTAGCATCGGCTTCACCGGCTCGGACACCATTGCCTGCAGCACGTGCGACTCGATCGGCAGCCTGAGCCCGGCCATGCCGGCGACCACCGAGCCGTGGCCGGCGACCGCGACACCTACCTTGCCCGCGCCGATGAAGCCCTGCGTGGTCTCGACCCCGAGCACCCGGTTGCCGTCGCGACGGATGCCGGTGACTTCGCAGTCCTGGATGATGTCCACTCCACGTGCATCGGCGGCGCGCGCATAACCCCAGGCGACCGCTTCATGGCGCGCGGTGCCGCCGCGCGGTTGCAGCAGCCCGCCCAGGATCGGGTAGCGCGCGGTCGGCGACATGTCCAGGCCGCGCGCCATCGACGCGACTTCCTGGCGGTTCAGGGCGATGGCATCGATACCGTTCAACCGCATTGCGTTGCCGCGCCGTGCCTGCGCCTCGAGCTCGGCGAAGGTATGGGCCAGGTCGAGCACGCCGCGCTGGTTGAACATCACGTTGAAGTTGAGGTCCTGCGACAGGCCTTGCCACAGCTTCAGCGAATGCCCGTAGAAGCGGGCGTTTTCGGTCAGGTAGCAGCTGGACCGTACGATCGACGTGTTGCTGCCGGCGTCGTCGCCGCCGATCCAGCCCTTCTCGAGCACCGCCACGCTGGTGATGCCGTGCTCCGTCGCCAGGTAGTAGGCCGTCGCGAGCCCATGTCCGCCGCCGCCGACGATGACCACGTCGTAGTGGGTCTTGGGTGCGGGGCTGCGCCAGGCCAGTGGCCAGTCGCGGTGATGGT
>CAIQON010000240.1 GCA_903873475.1 uncultured bacterium | reverse complement strand
CAGCACGACGATCACGTTGTACCAGAGCGTCAGTGAACTCAATGGCCGCTCCTGCTGGCAGGGTGGCCCGCCATCAGCTGCCGTCCACCTTGATGCCGACCTGCTTGACGATCTTCGTCCAGCGGGCGATCTCGCTGCGCACCAGCTGGTCGTGCTGCTCAGGTGTCGAACCTACAGGCTCGGCACCCTGGCTGGAAAGACGGTCGCGCACCGCGGGGTCCTGGATGGCCTTGACCAGCGCGCCGTTGATCGTCTTGATGACCGTCGGCGACACGTTGGCCGGCGCAAGCATGCCGAACCCGGAAGACACTTCGTAGCCGGGGAAACCCTGCTCGGAGATGGTCGGCACATCGGGCAGCGCACGCGAGCGCTTCGCGCTGGTGACGCCGAGGGGCTTGAGCTTTCCGGCCTGCACATGCGACACGAAGACCGGCATCGAAGCGGCCATCAGGATGACGTAGCCGCCGACCACGTCGGTGATCGCCTGGCCCGAACCCTTGTACGGCACGTGGACGTAGCTGCCACCGTTCATCGAGGTCAGCAGTTCCATCGCCAGGTGCCCGACCGTACCCGCGCCCGAGGACGCGTAGTTCAGCTTGCCCGGATTCTTGCGCGCGAGCGCCGCCAGTTCACGCACGTTCTTCACTGGCAGCGACGGATGCGCGACGATCATCGTCGGCACGTCGGCAGCCACGCCCAGCATCGTGAAGTCCTTGATGCTGTCGTAAGGCAGCTTGGGCAGGATCGCCGCGTTGAACACATGGGCCGACGATACGAATCCGACGACGTAGCCGTCGGCCGGCGATCGGGCCAGCACCTCGGTGCCGATGGTGCTGCCGGCCCCGCCCCGGTTCTCGATCACGAAGGTCTGGCCGAGCAGTTCCTGCATCCGGTTGGCGACGCCGCGCGCGATGATGTCGGTATTCCCGCCGGGCGGGAACGGTACGATCATACGGATCGACTTGGCAGGATAGGCCTGCGCCTGCGCCTGGGCAGGCAGGCTGGACAGCACTGCGAAACCCAATGCGGACATCGACAGCAGGGCGACGGGTGCGACGCAAGCCTGCACCCCGGGCATACGGTGGGTCATCAACTGCTCCTCTCCTGGATTCGCGCAGCCGGCAGGCCGGAACGGCAGGCCGGTGCAGTCATGAAATGCGCCACTACGCGGTGATCCGAATACGCGCCGGCCGTCATCCGCATGCCATCAGTCTACTTCACTTCACGGAACCGGCTTCGCCGAGCCAGGCCCGGCGTTTCACCGTCCGGGAAAGGACTGCCTGCCCCGGCAGCAGCGGCGGCGAAGCCTCGTTGCCCGCCCTCACCGTGCCGATGGCCTCGTCGCCGCGCGTCGGCGCGAGGATCTCGTGGCGCACCTGCCTGCCGCCGACCTCCGCGCTGAAGATCACGCTGAGGTCGTTGCCGATCATCTCCGCGAACACCAGCTTCGCGGGTCGACCGCCGAGGCTGACCGTCCCGGTGAGGATCTGGAACCGCTGCTCGAAGTCGAGCTCGATCGGCAGCGCCTGCCCCCCAACGACCGGGATCTTTCCCTGCCAGCGGCCAGCGCCCTGCGCGGGAACGATCCACATGTACACATAGGCGAGACCGGGCGTGCCGACCTTCTTCTCCGGCACGTCGAGCGTGATCCGGTCGTCGGGCAACCAGTCTTCGAAGTGGTAGTCGTGCGTGACCACCCGTGCCCCCGGACGCAGTTCGGCGAGCAGTTTCGGCCGCGCCATCATGTTCACTTCCGGCAACAGGTACATCGTGACCACGTCCGCCCTGGACAGGTCCGTCTTGAAGATGTCCCGCTGGAAGAACTCGACCCGATCGGACACGCCTGCCTGCTTCGCAGCCGTATTGGCGTAGCGCACCAGTTCGGGGTCGAGGTCGACACCGAGGCCGCGGATGGCCATGCGCTGCGCAGCGGTGATGATGATCCGCCCGTCACCCGAACCGAGGTCGACGATGAAGTCCTTCGGGACCAACCGCGCCATGCGCAGCATCTCGTCGACCACCTTCTGCGGCGTGGGCACGTAGGGCGAGGAATCGGAGCGGATCACAACCGCATCGCGGGCGGCTGGCTGTGCGCCGACGATCGAAGGCAGCAGCGAGCCGCCCGCGATTGCGCCCAGCAGCGCCCGGCGAACGGACACAGGGGTCGCCGATGGCACCATCGGAGGAGCGATGTCTGAAGGTTTCATCCAGCCAGAACATTTGGCAGCGCGTGCCAAGGCAGAAGCCAAGCTCCGGAATGGCGGGTGAGGATTGCAGCCAGCCGGCGGAAGGTGT
>CAIQON010000239.1 GCA_903873475.1 uncultured bacterium | reverse complement strand
CCTGGTCGATCCATCCGCCGAAATAGCCCGAGATCCCGCCGAGCACGATGCCGAGCACGACGCTGAGCGTCACCGCCACGAGCCCGATCGTCATCGAGGTCTGCGTGCCGTGCATGATGCGCGACCACTGGTCGCGCCCCATGCGGTCCGAGCCGAGCAGGAAGATCCGCTGCTCCGGGTCCAGCGGCCCGACGAGCCTGACCTTGGCGCGGACGAGGCCGAGGAAGCGGTATTCCGGGCCGTCGACGAAGAAGCCGATGCGGATCTTGCGGGCGGGATCGGTCCCCCACTCCATGCGCAGCGTGACCGGGTTGCGCTTGCCCACCGCGGCGGGGACCCAGGGGGCCCACTTGCCGTCGTCGAGGAAGTGGATCGACTGGATCGGGATGAAGGCCTGGCGCGCGTCGGTGCGCTCCGGATCCTGGGTGCTGAAGAAGTCGGGGCAGAGGACGATCGCGTAGAGCACGGCGAGGACCGCGGCGCTCGCGAGCGCGAGCTTGTGCTTGCGGAACCGCCACCAGACCAGGGTCCAGTTGGAGGCGACGGAGATCCTCTCCTCCGCGGCGGACATCTCGGCGGCTGCACCGGCCATGTCAGCCATCCATCCTGATGCGGGGGTCGAGCCAGGCGAGCAGGATGTCGGAGAGCAGCGTGCCCACGATCGTCAGCATGCAGTAGATCAGCAGGATGCTGCCCGCGAGGTACATGTCCTGGTTGACCAGCGCGCGCAGCAGCAGGGGCCCGATGTTGGGCAGGTTCATCACCGTCGCGACGATGAGGCTGCCCGAGAAGAGCTGCGGCAGGTACCAGCCGATCGTGCTGACCAGGGGGTTGAAGGCCAGGCGCACGGGATAGCGCAGCACCAGCGTCCATTCGGACAGGCCCTTCGCGCGGGCGGTGACCACGTAGGGCTGGTTGAGCTCGTCGAGCAGGTTGGCGCGCATCACGCGCGTGAGCCGCGCGGTGCCCGCGATGCCGAGCACCAGCGACGGCAGCCAGGCATGCGCCAGCAGGTCGAGGAACTTCGCGAGGCTCCACTCCGCGCCCTGGTACTCGGGCGAGAAGAGCCCGGTCACGCTGATGCCGAAATACGCGAAGGCCACCCACATCAGCACGAGGGCGAGCATGAAGTTCGGCGTCGCGACGCCGATGTAGTTCACGACGGTGAGGATGTAGTCGACGACCGAGCGCTGGCGGATGGCGGAGTAGATGCCCGCAGGCACGGCGATGATCCAGGTGAGCACGAAGGAGAACAGCGCCAGCACGACGGTCAGGAACAGCTGCTCGCCGATCAGCTCGGAGTTCGGGCGCTGGTACTCGAGCGACAGGCCGAGGTCGCCCTGCAGCAGGTTGCCGACCCATTTCAGGTACTGGACCCAGATCGGCTGGTCGAGGCCGTACTGGCGGCGCAGCGCCTCGACATGCTCGGCGCCGATCGAGGAGCCGGACGAGGCGAGCGTCGCGATGTAGGACGTCAGGAAGTCGCCCGGCGGCGCCTCCACGATCACGAAGACGAGGATCGAGAAGACGACGAGCAGCAGCGGAAGCAGCAGCAGGCGCTGGAGTACGAAGCGGATCATGCGTGCGGGCGCGGGCGTGGGGCTGTCTGGCCGGGGACGG
>CAIQON010000238.1 GCA_903873475.1 uncultured bacterium | reverse complement strand
TTGTTGAGCTTCACGTACTGGTCGAACTGCGTGACCATCGTGCGCCGCATCGCCTCGACTTCGGTCGCCTCTGGCCCGTCGGCCGGCGGCACCGGGTCGGCTACGGCCGTGAGGAAGCCTGCCGTCTCCTGGACGTCGGACAGGTTCGCGCGCTGGTTGCCTTCGACCAGCACCTTCACGGTGCCGTCGGGCAGCTTGAGCATCTGCAGGATGTTGGCGATGCTGCCGACCGAATAGAGGTCTTCCGCGCCCGGATCATCCTTGGAGGCGATGCGCTGGGCGGCAAGCAGGATGCTCTTTCCCGACTCCATCGCAGCCTCGAGCGCCTTGATCGACTTCGGACGCCCGACGAACAGCGGGATCACCATGTGCGGGAAAACGACGACATCGCGAAGCGGCAGTAGCGGAAGCGCAACCGCGGGCGATGCAGCAGCGGGATCGGGGGTCTGATTGGGCGACATTTGCGTCCTTGGAAAAGGTCTCTGGGACGGTAAGTGGGGCTGGAACAGCGGCGTTCAAGGCTGGCCGGGGAAGCCCCGCCGGCAATCCCTGGAGTGGCAGCAGCGCCACTCCATGCTGCATGCTACAAGGTCGCGCGCCTGCGTGCGCGCGGGCAGGCTCTGCAGATGCCGCTGCACCCGTGAAAATGCCGGCTTTCGCCGGCATTGCAGGACCCGGGCAGGCCTTCGCCCTGCCGCTTCACACCGACCCGGCGACCTTCGGCTGCTCGGAGTAGATCAGCAACGGCTTGGTATCGCTGTCCACCGTCGCCTCATCGATCACGACCTTGGTGACGCCTTCCAGCGATGGCAGTTCGAACATCGTGTCGAGCAGCGTCTGCTCGAGGATGGAGCGCAGGCCACGTGCACCCGTCTTGCGCGCCAGTGCCTTGCGCGCGATCGCGAACAACGCATTCTCGCGCACCTCGAGTTCGGCCCCCTCCATCGCGAACATGCGCTGGTACTGCTTGAGCAGCGCATTCTTCGGCTGGGTCAGTATCTGGATCAGCGCCGGCTCGTCCAGTTCCTCGAGGGTGGCCACGACCGGCAGGCGGCCGACGAATTCGGGGATCAGGCCGTATTTGATCAGGTCTTCGGGTTCGACATCGCGCAGCACCTCGCCGATGTGCTTGCGATTGTCCTTGCTGTGCACCTTCGCGCCGAAGCCGATGCCACCCTTGTCTGACCGGCCGCGGATCACCCGGTCGAGGCCGTCGAATGCGCCGCCGCAGATGAACAGGATATTGGTCGTGTCGACCTGCACGAATTCCTGGTTCGGATGCTTGCGCCCGCCCTGCGGCGGCACCGAGGCGATCGTGCCCTCGATCAGCTTCAGCAGCGCCTGCTGCACGCCCTCGCCCGACACGTCACGGGTGATCGACGGGTTCTCGGATTTGCGCGAGATCTTGTCGATTTCGTCGATGTAGACGATGCCGCGCTGCGCCTTGTCGACGTCGTAGTCGCACTTCTGCAGGAGTTTCTGGATGATGTTCTCGACGTCCTCGCCGACATAGCCGGCTTCGGTCAGGGTC
>CAIQON010000237.1 GCA_903873475.1 uncultured bacterium | reverse complement strand
GCCGGCCCGCTGGCCGGCCTCGAGCGCGGCCTGGCGAACGCCGCGCACGGGCTGGTCGCGACCGTACCGTGCGATTCCCCGTTCCTGCCGGCAGACCTGGTCGCCCGCCTGTACTCGGCGCTGGCCACCGACGGTGCGGACCTCGCGGTCGCGCGCACCGGCAGCCAGCCGCATCCGGTGTTCTGCCTCTGCCGGCGCGAACTGCATGCGAACCTCTCGGCCTACCTCGCCGCTGGCGGCCGCAAGATCGACCACTGGTACTCGTCGCTGCGCGTGGTCGAGGTCGACTTCGCCGACGAGGCTGCGGCCTTCGACAACCTGAACACGCGGGACGAGTTGCAGTCCGCCGCCGGCCGGCGCTGACCGCCCGGACCTGGCGCCAGGTACCCGGTCGACACGCCAGCGCAAGCGGGGCCTTTCGGCTGACGGGACATCGCGGCGCGACCTCTGCCCCCGGACGGCGCCCGCCCGAGGCACGAAAACGGTGCGCGCATGCTTCCCTGGCGCTCAAGCCGCGGTGCCTTGCGCTGCCGACGTTGCATGCCGGAGGCGAGGCGCAGCCCGGCCAGGCGCTCGCCACGGGCGGATGCCCCGGCGCACGGCCATCATCGAGCAGGGTACTGAAGCCCCGCGAGGCAACGCGACAGAGGCGGCACGGAAGTTGCAAGCGGGAGGTGGGGTTACCAGATACCCACCACGGAGCCGTACGTGACGAAGATCGATCACCGTTCACTGCTCGCCGCCCGGATGGCGAAGGACTTCAGCCAGGGCCGGCGCTCGCTGCTGGGTGCCGGTACCGCCGCAGGCGCACTGGGCCTCGCCGGCATCGGTGTCGGCAGCGCCGCACTGGTGTCGGACGCCCATGCGCAGGGCCAGCCGGTCAAGCGCGGCGGGACGATCCGGCTGGGCTGGATCGATGCGCTCGATACCCTCGATCCGCACTACACGTCCTCGCTAGGATCGATCAAGGTCATCAACAACGTCTTCAACGGCCTGCTGAAGGTCACCTGGGACGGCAAGAAGGTGGGCTTCGAGCCCGACCTCGCCGAGAAGTGGGATGCCATCAGCGACCGAGTGCATGTGTTCCGCCTGCGCAAGGGCGTGAAGTTCCATAACGGCGACCCGCTGAATGCCGAAGCGGTGAAATGGAGCGTCGAGCGCGTGCGCGACCCGGCCAACAAGTCGCAGCACGGTTACCACTACGAAGACCTGTCGTCGGTCGACGTGGTCGATGAACTCACCGTCCGGCTCACGTTCAGCAAGCCCTATGCGTTCCTGCCGGTCGCGCTGACCGGAAGCACCGGCCGCGCCGGCACGATCGTCTGCCGCTCGGCGATCGAGAAGCTCGGCCGCGACTATGGCCGCAGCCCGGTCGGCACCGGCCCGTTCAAGTTCGTCAGCTGGCGCGAGAACGATTCGATCGTCCTGGAGCGCAACCCCGACTACTTCGAGAAGGGCCTGCCCTATCTGGACCGCGTCGAGATCCGCCTGATCCGCGAACCCAGTTCCGGCGTCGCCGCACTGCTGGGCGGCCAGGTCGACGGGCTGTCGCTGGTGCCGTTCCAGTTCGTGCCTGAACTGCGCAAGTCGCCGAACATCGCGCTCTACGGCCAGGTCGAGGGCAACTACAGCTACGTCGGCATGAACAACCGGAAGGGCCCGTTCATGGACGCGAACCTGCGCCGCGCGGTGGCCTTCGCGATCGACCGCGACGTGATCGTCAAGCAGGGCTACTTCGGCGAAGCGATCCCTGCATTCACCCCGATCTCCCCGCCGATGGCGCCGTTCTACGACCCGAACATCGCGAAGACCACGCGCGGCCACCGCCTCGACCTGAAGAAGGCGATGGAGTTCCGCAAGAAGGCGGCAGACCAGGGCGAAGTCGCTCCGGTCTACATCGTTGCCGAGGGCTTCACCGGCTCAGGGGGCAGCGGCACCCGGATATCCCAGCTGCTCGCGCCGATGCTGGCGAAGATCGGCGTCAAGCCGAAGGTCGAACTGTCTGACCGTGCTGCCTGGCTGAAGCGGCGCAATACCGGCGACTTCGACATGTTCGACGAGGCCTGGATCGCAGACCTGGATCCGCACGAGACGATCACCCCCGAGTGGTCGACCGGACGCCAGTGGAACTTCGTCGGCTACTCGAACCCCGAGTTCGACAAGCTGGTCGGCGAAGCCTCGGACACGCTCGACACCAAGCGCCGGATCGTCCTCTACAACCGAGCGGTCGACGTTCTGCTCGACGACGCACCGCTGGCGATGCTCGCGCACATGAAGGTGTTCAAGGCATTCACGAAACGGGTCCGCGGCTTCCAGTACATCCCGGTCGACCTGCTGAACCTCCACACCGTTTCGCTCGGCTGAGCGAGCCGCATCCGCCCGAGACCGGGACGCGGCACCGCACCCCTGCGGTGCCGTGTCCCCCATGACAATGCCAAACCGAGTCCTCGCGCAGGTCGGCCAGACTGCGCTGGTGCTCTTCTTCGTCTCCGTCGCGAGCTTCGTGTTCCTGAAGCTCGCGCCCGGCGATCCCGTCTCGCTGATGCTGGGGTCCGACTACAACAAGGACTCCTACGACCGGCTGTTCACCGAGCTCGGCCTGGACCGGCCGTGGACGGCCCAGTACGCCGCCTGGCTGGGCAACTTCGTCACGGGGGACTGGGGACGCTCGTTCGTCTCCAACGAGGACATCTTCCGCCTTGCGGTGATGCAGGCATTGCCGGTGACCCTGTGCCTGGCCGCCTATGCGATGGTGCTCGCGCTGCTGGTGGGCATCCCGGCTGGCGTGCTCTCCGCGCTCAAGCGCGACACCTGGATGGACCTGTGCGCCACCGGCGTCGCGGTGTTCGGCAATGCCTTCCCCAGCTTCTACCTGGGCATCGTCCTGATCTGGGTGTTCGGGGTCGGCCTGGGCTGGTTCCCGACGCTGGGCTTCGTCGCACCGTGGGAGAACCCGCTCGAGGGACTCTGGTACCTCACCCTTCCGGCGATCACGCTCGCCGCGTGGTACATCGGCCTGATCGCCAGGGTCACGCGCGCCAGCCTGCTCGACGTGCTCGGGCACAGCTACATCCTGGCCGCGCGCGCACGCGGCGAAGGCGCGACGCGCGTCGTCTGGGTGCACGCGATGCGCAACGTGCTGATGCCGCTGACCACCACGCTGGGCCTGCAGCTGGGCGGCATGCTGCGCGGGGCGGTAATGACCGAGGTCGTGTTCGCCCTGCCCGGCCTGGGCATGATGATCACCGCCGCAACGCTCAACCGTGAATACACCGTTGTGCAGGCCGGCGTGATGCTGAGCGGCCTGCTGTTCGTCCTGGTGAACCTGCTGGTCGACCAGCTGTACACCTGGCTCGATCCTCGCCTGCGGCGGCTCGCATGAGCGCCCCGCCTTCGATGCAGGTACCGGCGGTACCGATGGCCACGCGCCGCGGCGCGCTGGCCGAGGGCTGGTCCGCCGTCTGGGCGCAGCGCAGCGCACGATGGGGCATGGGTATCGTGCTTGCCTACGTGCTGGCGGCACTGTTCGCGCCCTGGCTGGCGACGCACGACCCGGTACAGCAGGCGGTCGAAGCATCGATGCAGCCGCCCTCGGCGGCGCACTGGCTGGGTACCGACTCGTTCGGGCAGGATATCTATTCCCGCCTGCTGTACGGGGCACGCCTCGCGCTGGTCATCGGCTTCGGCTCGGTGCTGCTCGGGATGGTGGCCGGGGTCGCGCTGGGCCTGCTCGCGGGGCTTGCCGGCGGCAGGATCGAGTGGACGATCATGCGCGTGGTCGACGGCCTGCTCGCCTTCCCGGAACTGATCCTGGCGATGGCCTTCCTGGCCGTGCTGGGCCCGGGCGTGGACAACCTCGTCTACGCGCTCGCGCTGTCCTTCGTCGGCCCGTTCGCGCGCACGGTGCGTTCCGACGTGCTGCAGGTGCGCGCGCAACCCTATGTCGAGGCCGCGCGGCTGATGGGCGTGCCGATGCGCGAGATCGTGGTGCGCCATGTACTGCTTAACGTGGCGCCGGGCATCGTCGTGCAGGCGGGCATCCGGGTGTCGATCGCCATCCTGCTCGAGTCGGGGCTGTCCTTCCTCGGCGTCGGTGTGGTGCCACCCACGCCCGACTGGGGGCTGATGATCGCCGAAGGCCGTGCCTTCATCACGATGGCCCCGTGGATCTCCGGCATCCCGGGCGTGGCACTGGCAATCCTGCTGGTGGCACTGAACCTGCTCGCCGACGGGCTGCGCGACGCCCTCGACCCGCGCAGCGGGGAGGCACGCTGATGGATCGCCCGCCAGGTCCCGCTGAAGATACGCCGCTGCTCTCGCTGCAGGCGTTCAGCCTCGCCCGCGGCAAGGTGGACGTGCTCGACAACGTGGCCTTCGAACTCGGCCGCGGACAGACGGTCGGGCTGATCGGCGAGTCCGGGGCGGGCAAGTCGACGATCGCGCTGGCGATCATCGGCCTGCTGCGGCCGCCGGAAGTGGCCCTGCGCGGCTCGATACGCTTCGATGGCGTGGAACTGACCGGGCTTGCCGAGGCGCAGTACCGGCGGCTGCGCGGCAACCGCATCGGCCTGGTGTTCCAGGATGCCACCGCGGCGCTCAACCCCTGCTTCACGGTCGGCGCGCAGCTGGCCGAGCCGCTGTCGCGCCACCTCGGCCTGCGCGGCACGGAGCGGCGGCAGCGTTCGATCGAGCTGCTCGAGAGCGTGGGCATCGGCGAGGCTGCGCTCCGCCTCGATGCCTTCCCGCATGAACTCTCCGGCGGCATGCAGCAACGGGTGATGATCGCGATGGCGCTTGCCTGCGACCCGCAGCTCCTGATCGCGGACGAACCCACGAGCGCACTCGACGTCACCATCCAGGCACAGATCATGGAACTGATCCTGGAACGGGTCCGGGCGCGCTCGGCGAGCGCGATCTTCGTCCTGCACGACCTCGCCCTCGCCGCGCAGGTGTGCGACCGGGTGGTGGTGCTCTACGCCGGGCAGGTGGTCGAAGTGGCGCCGGCCGGCGAGCTGTTCGCCGCCCCCCGCCATCCCTACACGCGCGCGCTGCGTGCCTGCTCGATCGAACTCGGGCAGGAACAGGCGCTGGCACCGATCCCGGGTAGCGTGCCCGGCCTGGAAGACCTCCCCGCCGGCTGCCGGTTCGCGCCACGCTGCGATCGCGCCAGTGCGCGCTGCGCGCAGACGCCGCCGCTGGTGTCCGACGGGATGCGCAGCGTCGCCTGCTGGCATGCCTGATGGAGTGCAACCGATGAACGAATCAACGGTGCCGGTGTTCTCGGTGCTCGATGTCGAGAAGCGGTTCCTGCTGCGCAAGGGGCGCAGCGGCCCGGTGGAACTGCGCGCGCTCGACAGCGTGCGCCTGGACATCGAAGCCGGCAGTTCGGTCGCGCTGGTCGGCGAGAGCGGTTCCGGCAAGTCGACACTGGTGCGCATGCTGCTCGGACTGGACAGCCCTGGCGAGGGGCGCGTGCTCTACGACGGCATGGACCTGCAGCAGGTTCTGGCGCGCGACCGTGCCCGCTTCGCGCGCGAAGTCGCCTTCGTATACCAGGATGCACGCGGTTCCATGAACCCGCGCTTCACGATCGGCGAGATCATCGGCGAACCCATGCGCGTGCACCGCCTGCATCCCGCGCAGGACATCCCGCGGCGTGTCGCCTCGCTGCTGGAGCGTGTCGGGCTTCCGGCATCAGCGGCGGTGCGCTATCCGCACCAGCTTTCGGGCGGCCAGGTAAGGCGCGTCGCGGTAGCGCGCGCGCTGGCGCAGGAGCCACGCGTGATCATGGCCGATGAGGCGGTCGCAGGACTCGACGTGTCGGTGCAGGCGTCACTGCTCAACCTGCTGCGCGAACTGGTCGCCGAACTGAAGGTGACGCTGGTCTTCGTGACCCACGACCTGGGCGTGGCCAGCTATCTGTGCGACCGGATCGCGGTCATGTACCTTGGCCGGATTCTCGAGACCGGCCCGGTGGATGCGATCCTGCAGGGCCCCGCCCACCCTTACACCCGCGGCCTGCTCGAGTCCTTCCCGCGCTTCGACCGTGCGCTACGCGCGCCGCTGCGCGGGGAGATCCCGAGTCCGGTCGACCTGCCGGCTGGCTGCCGGTTTGCGGGCCGCTGTCCCTGCGTGCAGCCGCAGTGCACGGCGGCAGATCCGGTCGCGCGCGCGCTCGATGGCGCACGGCTGGTGGCGTGCCTTTATCCCCTGTCCGGCGACGCGGCACCGGCCTGAAGCGCGGCGCAAGCCGGGACACGGGCCGGGGCTAGCTGGCGAAGTGCCGAGCGATCATCGCCGCGCCCAGCAGGTTCGGGTTGCACCCGGTCACCACGTGCACCGGGAACTGCGCCAGCAGGTCAGCGAAGCGCTCCTTCGCCGTGAACGCCCGCATGAAGGTACCGTCGCTCATCGCATCCATGATCTGCGGGGTGATGCCGCCGGCCAGGAAGATGCCGCCACGCGGCAACAGGGTCAGCGCCAGGTTTCCCGCAAGCGAGCCATAGGCAGCCAGGAAGATCGACAGTGCGCTGCGCGCGGTCTGATGCCCCCTCAGCGCCGCCTCGGTGACTGCCTGTCCTCCGCGCTGTTCCAGGTCCTGCAAGATGTCCGAGGTCAGGGTCGCATGCTTGCGCATGGCCAGGAACTCGAAGATGCTGACCAGGCCGGGCCCCGAAAGCACGCGCTCCCAGGATACATGACCGAAACGCCCGCGCAGGTGCTCCAGCAGTTCGCACTGCACTTCGTCGCAAGGCGCGAAGTCTGCATGACCGGCTTCGGACGGAAACGCAAGGTATCCGGACGGCTGGCTGATGGCGAAACCGATGCCCAGCCCGCTGCCCGGTGCGATCACCAGCCGCGGCGCACCTGGCACTCCGCTGCCGGCCTGCAACCGCGCCAGTTGCACCGACGTGAGCTGGCCAACGCCATGGGCGGCGGCTTGCACGTCGTTCAGCAGCCGAACCGAGGGCAGCCCCAGCTGCTGCGCGAGCTCGCGCGCATCGATATCCCAGGGCAGGTTGGTCATCCGGCAATGCAGTCCGTCGGTGGGTCCGGCCACGGCCAGTGCCGCGCTTGCGAAATCGCCGCCGGCCGCCCTCACCTCGGGCGATGCCATGAATCCGGCAAGAACTTCGGACAGCGACGCGTAGTCGGCATTGCGATACACCGCCTGGTGTACCAGCGCATGGGAGGCGACCGATTCGGCCAATACACGGGCGTTGGTCGCGCCGATATCGGCGGCCAGGATCAGACGTTCGGTCATCGCTGCAGGTTCCTGCTCCGGTTGGGCTTCGTCCATCAGTGTCTCTGATGCGACAAGCCACGGCAAGCAAAGCGCTACGGAGCCTCTACAGCTTCAGACCGCTCTGATCCGCGACGCCCGTGACGGGGCTGAGTGGCTGCGGCGCCTGCGACAGCGCCTGCATGGACCTGGCCATCTCGGGCCGCGCCAGTGCCTCCGGGAGCGCACGCGGCGCACCATACTGGTCGCCCTGCGCATAGTCGATACCCAGCGCGGCGAGCTTCTGCGCAATCCCCCTGTCGTCCACGCCAAGCGCGACGGTATGGACATCGAGCGCATGGCCGACGCGCGCGATCGAATCGACGATCGCGCAATCGATCGGATCGTCGATCAGCTGGCGCACCAGCGCGGCATCGATCTTCAGGTAATCGATCGGCAGGTCACGCAGGAACACGAACGAGGACACCCCGGCGCCGAAATCGTCGAGCGCGAAACTGCAGCCGGCCGCACGCAGTTCATGCATGCCCTCGATGATGCGCGTGAGATTGGCCATTGCACCGACTTCGGTCAACTCCAGGCAGAGCTGTCCCCGGGGCAACTGGTACCTGTCGATCAGCCCGCGCACGAAGGCCCTGAACTCAGGGTCCTGCAGGCTGCTGGAAGACACGTTCACGCCGTGCCGCATCAGCTGGGTGGTACCTCCGTCACCGCTTGTGCGCAGCGCTGCCAGGTACTGCGCCAGCGTATCCATTACCCAGCGATCGATCGAAGTGAGCAGTTCATAGCGCTCGGCAGCCGGCAGGAAGGCGGTTGGCAGCAGCAGGTTGTCATTGGCATCGAGCATGCGCACCAGGACTTCCTGGAAATCGCTGCCCGCCAGTTCCGCGCGCAGCGGCGAGACGGGCTGCACGTAGAGCGCGAAGCGGCCCATCTCGAATGCGTCGCTGATCTGCGTGATGATCCGCGCGTCCGAGGACCGGCGGCGCCCCGCCTCTTCGTCCGGCCGGTATACCAGGATCCGGTCGCGTCCTTCCGACTTCGCCTGGTAGCAGAGCGCGTCGGCGGCGGCGATCACCTGCGCGACCGAGCCGCTGGCCGCGTCGATCGGCAGCAGGCCGATGGTCGCGCCGACCTTGAACTGGCGTCCCTGCCAGACAAGGACGAAGGCGTTCACCGTATCGCGCAGCGCCGTGGCGATACGCAGGGCCTGGTCTGCGGGGCAGCACTCGAGCAACGCGCCGAACTCGTCCCCGCCGAGCCTGGCCAGTACGTCGCTCGCGCGCATCTGCGCCTGCATCGCCGCGGTGAGCTGGCAAAGCAGTTCGTCCCCGGCCGCGTGCCCGCCGCTGTCGTTGACCGTCTTGAAGTGGTCGAGGTCGATGTAGAGCAGCGCGTGCGTCTCATGCCCCCCGGCTGAAGAGGCCAGCAGGTCGGTCAGGACACGCTCGAATTCCCGCCGGTTGGCCAGCCCGGTCAATGCATCGTGGCTCGCCTGCCAGGACAGGGTCTCCGCAAGCGTTCGAAGGCTCGTGTCGTCATGGAACACGATGATCGCGCTGGCGACGGCGCCTTCCGGGTCGAGCACCTGAGAGAACGAGTGGCGGATCGACACCTCGCCACCGTCACGCGAGGCCAGGCGCAGCGGCACCTCGCCTTCATGGCGACCCTGCGGCACCACCGTGGCACGCCACGGTTCGAATCCATGCAGCTCGCGCGTACGCTCATCGACCAGCCTGTAGACCTCCGACAGCGGGCGCTTCCGGGCGTCTTCGTTGCGCCATCCGGTCAACGCCTCGGCGACCGGATTCATGAATTCGACACGCCCCCGCCCACTGACGGTGATCACGCCGTCATTGATCGAATGCAACGTCACGTCCGATGCCGAACGCACCCGATGCAGATCGGATTCCAGGCGCAGGGCGCGCCGGATCAGGGCATGGCCCGCGATCCCGGCGCCGGCGATCACCAGCACGACGGCGGCCGCGAGCAGCAGGAACAGACGGCGTCCATGCTGCGATACGTCTGCTGCGATGGCCGCGGCACCGGTACGATAGCTGTCGAGCAGGCGCTCCATCAACACCTGCAGCACGTCGTTGGCCTCCTCTTCGCGCTCGACATACAGGCGCTGCGCGCCCGCGACGTCGTTGCGGGCCAGCGCCTGCAGCACGTCGGACTGCAGATCGTTCACCCGGCCGGCGGCAGCGGACAGTTCGTCCAGCAGCAGCGCATCGGTGCCGGTTTCATGAGCGGCGCGCAGCGCCAGGATCGCCGCCTGCCACTGCCCGGTGAGCGTCGCAAGGCGGCGCTCGGCCGAGGCGCGCGCGGGCGCCGTCGGGCCGACAACGACCGCCCTGAGTGCGGCGGCACGGCTGCGCGACAGGGCCAGCGCCATCTCGGCCCGGGAAGCGTCCGCCATGCGAACGGCCGCGTGGTCTGCCGCCACCCGCGACTGCCCCTGCACGTAAGCAATGCCGATGCCATTGAGCACCAGCAAGGCCAGCAGGACCGCGGGGAAAATCCTCGACACGGTTCGCGTCGGGACGCGATTGAACCATCCTTCGGTCATCTGGCGCTACATCGTCTGGCAAGGGTCTGTGGGCGAAGCGGCTGATGCACACGCGGCGTGTCCACGACATCCGGTGAGCCAGAACTCATTATCGCCTTTCCGACGCAAAAATTGAGGCGGATCGGGGCGCACCGAGCGGGTCCTGGCGAAAGAAGCCGGACAACTGTTCATACACCGCCGGATACGCCGCTCCGAGCCGCGCTGGCGCTTCGAAGAATGCCTCGCTGGCGCAGGCAAAGAACTCGGCGGCGTCCTGGCCAGCGTACGGATCGAGGGGCAAGGCAGCCCACTGTCCGTCAAGCGACGACAATTCCAGCGGATCCGATACCGGCAACCGGCGCCTCGACCGGGTGCTCCGGTGCTCCAGCCGTTCCAGTCGCTCGACGCGGGCGATGAAATCGTCATAGGCCTCGCTGAAGGCGCCATGCCAGGCTGCACGGCTCATCCCGGCGTGCAGTGGAGGAATGCCATCGGCTGCGCCGTCGAGCATGTCGAGCTTGTGCGCGAACTCATGAAGCACGACGTTGAAGGGCTCGTCCGGATTGGCGGCCTCGACGTCGGCCCAGGACAGGACCACCGGCCCGCCAGCCCACGACTCGCCCGAGAGCGGCTCGCGAACCTCATGCACGACGCCGGCGTCATCCACATATCGACGCTCGACGATGAACTCGTGCGGATAGACGATCACCTCGATCCACGGGTCATAGCTTTCGATGCCCAGTTCGAGGATGGGTACGCACGCCTGCAGCGCAATCGCCAGGCGCATTGCGTCGTCCAGTTCCAGCCCGCCGGCGGCGGTGAACTGCTTGCGATCGAGGAACAGCGTCACCAGTTCACGCAAACGGCCTGTCGCCGCCAGATCGAGGTGGCTGGCGACCTGGCAGCGGTCGAGCGCCTGCCGCCAGGCGGCCTCATCGATCGCCGCTCGCGACAGTGCCCGACGGCGAAGCCAACTGCCCAGGCCGAACATCGGTCAGGGCTGCCGACGCGGCGCGAGCTTCTGCTCGAGATCGCCGAACAGCACGCGCTGCCAGTCTCGTGGCAACGATACCGCGACCAGCGGCCGCGAACGGATCTCGACGCGCACCGCCTGTTCCGCGGTTCCAGTCAACCGGATATCGATCCGTTCGCCAGCACTGGTGGCCGAAGCCCCGTGGCGGAGCTCGATCACTCCGCTGGCGGCATCCGCCTGCATGAGCGTCATCTTCCGCTCCGCCGCCGAAGCCAGCAGCGCGCCCCAGATGACATCGAACGGACGCTTGTAGACCCGGGCAGCCGCCTTTTCGACCGCCGCCGCAAGCTCGCGCTCGCGCGCGATCCGCGCGGCGTCGGGGGCACCGCACGCGCCGAGCAGCCCCGCGCAGGCAAGTACTGCGGCCATCGAGCGGACACCGCGGCGAGCCATGCTCAGGAAGCCCCACCCAGCGTCGCTGCCTCTGGCAAGGGTGCAGCCGGTGCCCCGGCCGGCAGTGACGCGACAGGCTCGCTGCCCAGTGCACGCTCGATGTCGACCTGCTCGATGTGCCGGAACCGGTGCGTGATCTTCTGGCTGCTGACGTGGACCTGCTGCACGTCGTCGTTCGCCTGGCGTATATGGTTCGCGAGCAGCTGCATGCGGTGATCGAAGCGTTCGAAGTCACGGGCGAGCTTGGACAGCGCGTCCTTGATCACGTGCACCTGCCGGCGCGTCTCGAAATCCTTGATCACGGCACGCGCGGTGTTGAGGATGGCCATCAGCGTCGTCGGCGAAGTGACCCAGACATGCCGCTTCTGCGCGTGCTCGACCAGGTCTGGATGGTGTGCGTGGATTTCGGCGAATACCGCTTCGGCCGGCACGAACATGACCGCGCCGTCGCTGGTTTCCCCGGCAATGATGTACTTGTCGGCGATGTCGTCGATGTGCTTCTTCACGTCGACCTTGAACCGGCGCAGCGCCGCCTGCCGTTCGGCCTCCGACTGGTCAGCCGCGAATCCGGCCCGGTAGTTCTCGAGCGGGAATTTCGAATCGACCGCGACGGTACCGGTCGGCTCGGGCAGCCTGATGAGGCAGTCGACACGCGCATGGTTGGAGAGCGTGCACTGCATATCGAATGCGCCGGGCGGCAGGCTGTTGCGTACGATGGCCTCGAGCTGGACCTCGCCGAACGCGCCGCGCGCGCGCTTGTCGCCGAGCAGTTCCTGCAGGCTGACCACATTGGTAGTGAGCCCGTCGATCTTCTTCTGCGCCTCGTCGATCGTCGCCAGGCGCGCCATCACGCTGGCGAAGGTCTCGTTGGTGCGCTTGAAGCCTTCGTCCAGCCGCTCGCCGACCTTGCCGCTGATTTCGCCAAGGCGCCCTTCGACCGACTTCGACAAGGCATCGACCTGCGTCACCAGCTGCTCGGTCAGGTTTCTCACCATCGACTGGGCGGACTCGTTCTGTGCCCTGCCCTGTGCGGACAGCGTTTCATGCAACCGGGTGAGGATCTCGGTACGCATGCCGTCGAGCCGCGCCTGCACGCCTGCGGACATTTCGGCCAGTCGCTGCACCATCGACTCGCGATTGGCGGCGAGGTCCCTGCCCTGCGCGAGCTGCAGGATCTGGATCGCCTCGCGCGTCTGCTGCAGTTCCTGCGACACGCCTGTCCTGACGAGGTCCGCCTGCGTCGCGTGGCTGAGCGTGAGCCGGTCGGCCGAGCCGGCAAGTGCCTGGTTCAGGTCGACCAGCATCGCGCGATGCTTCTCATCGAGCAGGATCGCGAGTTCTTCAGGTGCACGCGCAAGCGAGCGCTGCAGTTGCCCGAGTTTCAGCGCGAGCCACATGAACGCGACGAGCGCGAAGAGCGCGAGCAGCGAAAGCAGCACTTCGATCATCATCGCGGGCATTGCTGGAGACATGCGAGTCAGTATAGCAAAGCGACTCGCGCAGCCCGCCTCGGGCGACAGCGCCTGCTATACGCGGCGCAGGGTCGCCAGCGGTGGCGCGTTGGTGGTGCCGAGGGTTCCCACCCAGCCAGCCGCGCCGACCAGCAGCGCGCCGCCGGCAAGGCCGGCCACCCAGACCCACGGGTCGAAGGTGAACGGCACGCCGAGCACGAAACGGCCCAGCGCCCAGGCGAGCCCACTCGCACCGAAGGCTGCCACCAGCCCGGACAAAGCACCGATCGCGGTGAATTCGGCCAGTTGCACCACCTGCAACTGGCGCCAAGAGCCGCCCAGGGTGCGGATGATCGCCCCTTCGAACACGCGCTCGTCGCGCGTCGAGGCAATCGCAGCATAGAGCACGACAAGTCCGGCCAGGAGCGTGAACAGGAACAGGAACTCGACCGCCCTCGACACCTGGTCGATCATTGCCTGCACTCGGGTCAGGATCGAGGCGACATCGATCACCAGCAGGTTCGGGAACTCCCTGATCAGCGCATTGGTGAAGCCCTCGCGCCCCTCCGGGAGGCGGAATGCCGTGATGTAGCTGACCGGCAGGCCATCGAGCGCGCCCGGGGAGGCGACCACGAAGAAGTTGGTCCGGAACGAATCCAAGTCGACCCGGCGCAGGCTGGCCACCGTGAATGCCCGGCGCGTTCCGGCGACGTCGTAGACGACGGTGTCGCCCACCTTGATGCCGATGCGCTCGGCGATGCCCTGCTCGAACGAAAGCAGCCCTGCGCCCTTGTCGGCCGGCGTCCACCAGCGTCCGGACAGGATACGGTTGTCGCTGGGCAGGTCTGCCGTGAACGACATGTTGAACTCTCGGTCGACCAGCCGCCGCGTACGCTCATCCGCATAGTCGAACGGCTGGACCGGTCGGCCGTTCAGCGAGACCAGCCGGCCACGCACCATCGGCTGTATGGCCGGTGTCGCGAGTCCCTCCCGTGCATGGAAGGCGCGCACCGCGTCGACCTGGTCGGGCTGGATGTTCACGAGGAACTGGTTCGGCGTGTCGGCAGGCAGCGACCGGCGCCAGTTGTCCAGCAGTTCGCCACGGACCAGGGTCAGCAGCAGCAGGGCCATCAGGCCCAGCCCCAGCGCCGTCATCTGCACGATGCTGCCCAGTGCGCGGCGATTGAGGTTCGCGATGCCGTAGCGCCAGGTGAACGCGCCGCGGCCCCGACCACCGCCGGCGAGACGGCCGGCCGCACGCATCGCCACCCACGCGCAGCCCGCGCACACCGCAACCATCACGACCGTTCCGCCGAGCATCGCCAGGCCCAGCTTCAGGTCGGCAGCCTCCCACATCACCATCGATCCGATCGCGGCGATCGCGGCGAACCACGACAGCAGGCTGCCGCGTCCGGGCGCACCGAGGTCGCGCCTCAGCACGCGCAGTGTCGGGACCGAAGCCAGCGCGATCAGCGGCGGCAGGCCGAAGCCCAGCAGCAGGACGACCCCGGTGACCAAGCCCTTCACCGCCGGCCATGGCGTGGGCGGCGGCAGCGCGGACGACACCAGGGAGCCCAGCACCTCGACCAGCACCTGCTGCCCTGCCGCGCCGATCGCACAGCCGACCGCGCTGGCCACCACGCCGAGCAGCAGGAACTGGGTCAGGTAGAGGCCGATCATCTGCCGTTGCGGCGCGCCCAGGCAGCGCATCATCGCGCAGGCATCGAGATGACGCTGCAGGAAGCGACGCGCGGCCAGCGCGACCGCCACGCCGGCGAGGATCACGCTGACCAGCGCGGCCAGGCCCAGGAAACGCTCCGCACGCTCGATGGCGCTGCGAAGTTCAGGGCGCGCCTCGCGTACATCCTCGACCCGCTGCCCGGGCGCCAGGCGCGACGCGACGAAGGCCCGATAGCGCGCAATATCTGCCGGCGGACCGGCCAGCATCAGGCGATGACTGATCCGGCTCGACGGCTGCACCAGCCCCGTTTCCGGCAGGTCGAGTGCATTCACCACGATCCGCGGCGACATCGACAGGAAGCCGACGCTGGCCTCGGCGTCGCGTTCGAACACCCCCGCGATCGTGAAGGAACGATCGCCGAGGTCGATCGACTGACCACCGTCGACGCCGAGCAGCGCCACCATGCGGGTATCCACCCAGACCGTGCCCCGCGCGGGGACGCCACGCGTGGCCACCGCCGGCTCGAGATTGCGCGGGGACAGCGCGATGTCACCCTTCACCGGATAGCCGTCGCCGACGGCGCGCACTTCGGACAGTTGCGCACGCTCGCCAACGGCCACCATGCTCGGGAAACGCAGTACCGGCGCCTGCGCCAGGCCCAGCCGCATGGCCTCCTGCACGAGCAGGGGATCGAGCGGGCGATCGGACACCACGATCAGGTCCGCCCCGAGCAGGGCATTCGCCTGTTCGATCAGGGCCAGCCGGACACGGTCGGAGAAGAAGCCGACGCTGGTCACCGCGGCGATCGCGATCACCAGCGCGGCGACCAGCACCCGCAATTCCCCGGCACGCCAGTCGCGTGCGAGCAGCCGCGCCGACAGCACGAGCATGCCCTTCATGCGGCCGACACCGTGGCGGCACCCGGCGCGGTACCCGCAGCGCCCTGGCCCGGGACCAGTGCATCTGACTCGTCGGACACCAGTTCGCCCGCCGCGATGCGCAGCCGGCGGCTGCAGCGCCTGGCCAGCTGTTCGTCATGCGTGACCAAGACCAGGGTCGTCCCCTGCTCCCGATTGAGTTCGAACATCAGTTCGATCACGCCACTGCCGGTGGCTGCGTCGAGATTGCCGGTAGGCTCGTCGGCCATGAGCAGTTTCGGCCGGGTAACGAATGCACGGGCGTGCGCGACCCGCTGCTGCTCGCCACCGGACAACTGCTTCGGATAGTGGCCGACGCGGGCGGCGAGGCCCACCCGTGCCAGCAGCGGCAGCGCCTGTTCCCGGGCGTCCACGCGCCCGGCCAGCTCCAGCGGCAGCATCACGTTCTCCAGCGCGGTCAGCGCTGGCAGCAGCTGGAAAGACTGGAACACGAATCCGATCAGCCGCTGGCGCAGTGCGGCCCGGCCGTCCTCGTCCAGCCGGAAGATGTCTTCGCCATGGACCTCGACCCGCCCCCCGCTCGGGGTATCCAGCCCGGCGAGGAGCCCGAGCAGCGTGGTCTTGCCGGAGCCCGAAGCGCCGAGCACGGCAACAGAGGCACCCGCCTCGATCTCGAAACTGACGCTGGACAGAATGAGCAGCGATGACTCGCCGGTGGCGACCCGTTTAGTAAGATCGACTGCCTTCAATGCCGGAGCGTGCCGCTTGTCGTCTTCCATACAGTCGTCGTCCATACAGTCTTCTTCCTTGCTGTCGTCCATCCCGTCGCCCGTCCGATCTGCGTTACGCCCGCGCCGCGCTGCCGTTGCGCTGTTGACCTTGCTCCTGTCTGCGCTGCCGTGGGCCGCGCCCGCTGCAGTCGCCGCCCAGGCCGTCCAGGCGCCGGTGCTGATGGTGTTCGGCGACAGCCTGTCCGCCGAGTATGGACTGCCCCAGGGCTCGGGCTGGGTCGCCCTGCTCGAGCGCCGCCTGAAGTCCGAGAACATCGGATGGCAGGTTGTAAATGCGAGCATCAGCGGCGAGACCACGCTGGGTGGCCGAAACCGCATCGATGCCGAACTCGCCCGCCACCGCCCGCAGGCCGTGGTGATCGCGCTCGGCGGCAACGATGGCCTGCGCGGCGTGTCGCTCGAGACCACGCGCGCCAACCTTGAATACATGGTTACAGCCAGCCGGAAAGTCAACGCCCGTCCGCTGCTGGTCGGCGTGAGACTGCCGCCAAACTACGGCCGCACGTTCGGCGAGAAATTCCGGCAGGTGTTCGTCGAAGCCGCCCGCAACACGAAGACGCCACTGGTGCCGTTCATCCTCGAGCCGTTCGCCGAGAAGCGCGACTTCTTCCAGCCCGACGGCATCCATCCCACCGTCGCCGCGCAGCCGCTGATGCTCGACACGCTGTGGCCGGAGATCCGCAATGTACTGAAAGCCCGCTGATCGCGCTGGCCATCACGGCTGTCCAGCGCGATCGGCGCGCCTCAGCGCACCAGTACCCGCCCGGGCACCGTACCGGGCGCCGGGGCCTGTAGCCGACCGATGCGTGAGGCAAATTCGAAGCCCGCAGCGCGCATCTCCTCGACCAGGGCATCGGCGGTCGATGGATCGCACGCCACCAGCAGCCCGCCGCTGGTCTGCGGGTCGGTCAGGAGGGTGCGCTGCCAGATGGGCATCGCAGCGGGCAACGTCACGTCGGCGCCGTAGCTCTCCCAGTTGCGACCGGAGGCACCGGTCGCCATGCCCTGCTCGGCGAACGGCAGCGCCTCGGGCAGCACCGGCACAGACAACCAGTCGATGCATGCGACCAGCGATGATCCGCGCGCCATCTCCAGGGCATGGCCGAGCAGGCCGAAGCCGGTGACGTCGGTCAGCGCATGCACGCTGTCGCGGGCCGCCAGTTCGGCGCCGATCGCATTGAGCTGGGTGGTGCTGGCGATCATCCGCGCATAGCCAGCCTCGCCGAGCACCTGCTTCTTCAGCGCTGCGCTGAGGATGCCCACGCCCAGCCCCTTGCCCAGCACCAGGGCATCCCCCTCGCGCGCCTGGTCATTGCGCTTGACCTTCGACGGATGCACCAGGCCGAGCGCGACCAGCCCGTAGATCGGTTCCACCGAATCGATGCTGTGGCCACCGGCAATCGGGATGCCGGCCGCGGCGCATACGGCCTCGCCGCCAGCCAGGATGCGCTGAACCGCCGCCGCGCCGATCTTCGCCACAGGCATCGCCACGAGTGCCAGTGCCATGATCGGCGTGCCACCCATCGCGTAGACGTCCGAGATCGCATTGGTCGCGGCGATCCGCCCGAAATCGAACGGGTCATCGACGATCGGCATGAAGAAATCCGTCGTCGCGATCAACGCCTGGCTGTCGTTCAGGCGGTACACCGCGGCATCGTCACTCGACTCGCGCCCGACCATCAGGTTCGGGAAGGCGCGCGTGATGGCAGCAGTCGCAGGCGACGCGGCCAGTATTTCGCTCAGCACCGCCGGCGTGAGTTTGCAGCCTCAGCCGCCGCCGTGGGACAGCTCGCTCAGGCGCACGGGACGGGCATCGGCTTCGGACGGGGTATTCATGTGTGCTGTTCTCGGCAGGTGCTCAGACGTGGCTGGAGTGTACACTTCGCCAGCCCTGCGCATGCAGTACGGCCGCCTGCGTCCCGGGCCGGTTTCGTTTCGCGCATTCGACCGGCAATCCTGGTCCTGTCCTGTCGCCCCCTTGAACGATCCCGTCATCTCCATAAGCACCGCCCTCGCCGATCTGCCGCGTTTCGATGCCGTGATCGACGTCCGATCGCCCGCGGAGTTCGCGGAGGACCATGTGCCCGGTGCGATCAACTGCCCGGTGCTCGATGACCTCGAACGCGCGCTCGTCGGCACGATGTACAAGCAGCAGGGGGCATTCGAGGCGCGCCGCGTCGGAGGCGCCCTGGCCGCTCGCAACATCGCGCGCCATGTCGAAGAGGCCTTCGCCGGCCATCCCCGGAAGTGGGCGCCCCTCGTCTATTGCTGGCGGGGCGGCCAGCGCAGCCGGGCGTTCACGCATGTGCTGCGCGAGATCGGCTGGGCAGCGCTGCAGCTCGAGGGCGGCTACCGTAGCTATCGGCGCAGCGTCCTCGAGGAACTCGACCGGTTGCCGCACGGCCTGGCGTGGCGCGTGATCTGCGGCCGCACCGGCTGCGGCAAGAGCCGGCTGCTGCGCGAGCTTTCAGCAAAGGGTGCCCAGGTGCTGGACCTGGAAGCGATCGCACGCCATCGCGGATCGGTGCTGGGCGGCCTGCCGGATGAACCGCAGCCCTCCCAGAAGATGTTCGAGTCGTCGGTGTGGGATGCGCTGCGCGGGTTCGACCCGTCGCAGCCGGTGTTCGTCGAGGCCGAAAGCAAGCGCATCGGCGCACTGCACGTGCCCGATGCCCTTATCGCGCGCATGCGCGCGGCTCCCACGCTGATGATCGATGCTTCGGTGGACACACGCACCCGGCTGCTGATCGACGAGTACCGGCACCTCGTCGAGGATACTCCGCGCCTTCTGGCACGCCTGGAGTGCCTGCGCGCGCTGCATTCCGGGGAAACCCTCGCCCGATGGCAGTCGCTGGCCGAAACGCGCGACTGGACACGCTTCGTCGCAAGCCTCCTGGAAGAGCACTACGACGCCGCCTACGATCGCTCGATGTTCCGCAATTACGGCAGCCATGTCGACGCGCCGGTGGTGGAACTCGCCGGCGTGGATCCGGCTTCGGTTGTTGCCGCGGTCGAGCGTATCCTCGCGCTGCCGCTGGCCGCGCCGACAGGCACGGAAAAGCCGTAGCGCGCATCGCCGAGCGAAAATGCGCATGCCGCGCGGCCGCCTGTGGCGGCAGCACGGCGTGTTCATCGTCGATCGCCGCTGACTCAGGCCGGGCGCTCGCGCTGTTATCATCGGGGTCTCCGATGGACTTCCTTCCCTTTCCCCGCCTCGGCATCGACGACGAAGTATCGCGAGTGCCCGGGCAGCACGAAGCGCTTGAACCTGGTCGACACCACTGCCGACGCCTGCGGCCCCGATGTCGCCGAGGTACGGCGCCTGGTGGACTGACTGGCGGCAGCCGATGAAGCTTGCGCTGAAAGTCGACGTCGACACCTACCGCGGCACGCTCGAGGGGGTGCCTCGGCTGGTCGAACTGCTCCGTTGCAAAGGCGCGGGGGCGACCTTCCTGTTCAGCCTCGGCCCGGACCACACCGGGCGCGCAGTGCGGCGCGTGTTCCGCCCCGGGTTCATGCGTACGGTGTCACGCACGTCGGTGCTGGAGCACTACGGGCTGCGCACGCTGCTCTACGGCACCCTCCTGCCCGGCCCGGACATAGGCCTGCGCTGCGGCAGCCAGATGCAGGCGGTGCGCGACGCAGGGTTCGAATGCGGCATCCACTGCTGGGACCACGTCCGCTGGCAGGACCGGCTGGCGCTCGCCGACGACGCATGGACACGCGCCGAGATGCAGTTGGCCTGCGATCGCTTCGAAGAGGTCTTCGGCGCGCGCGCGCGCGCACACGGCGCAGCTGGCTGGCAGATGAACGTGCACGCGCTGCGCAACACCCAGCGCCTGTCGTTCGACTACAGCTCCGACACGCGCGGCACGCATCCGTTCCTGCCGACGTACACCGCCGAGCTGATCGCCTGCCCGCAGATCCCTACCACGCTGCCCACGCTTGACGAGCTGATCGGACGCGACGGCATCACTGCCGAGACCGCCGCCGACCACCTGCTGGCGCTGACCGACGCCGAGCGGTCGGCCACTGGCCATGTATACACGCTGCGCGCGGAACTCGAAGGCCGGAAGCTCATGCCGGCCTTCGAACGCCTGCTCGCAGGCTGGAAGGTGCAGGGCTACGAACTGCTGTCGCTCAGGGATTACTGCGACGACCTCGAGCCCGAGCGGTTGCCGCACCACGAGGTGGTGTTCGGCGAGGTTCCGGGCCGCAGCGGCCAGGTCGCTCTGCAGGGGCCCGCATTCCTGTCACCCGACACGCCCGCCCCCGACTATCGCTGGTCGCGAGACCGCGCTGTCATCACCCAGCACGGCCGGCCCGCAGCGCCGGCGGGGTCAGGCTGAACGGACGAACCGGAGCGCAGCCGCCACTGTACCCATTGTAATGTGCGGGCTTCATCCTTCGCACCATCCTTACAGGCAACTCCAGGAGACACCATGCCCGCGACGAAAGCCCCCGCGCTCGAACTGCCCTCCACCGACGGTGGCATCTTCGACCTCTCCGCCGCGCGCGGCACGCCGGTCGTGGTGTTCTTCTACCCGAAGGACAACACACCCGGCTGCACCACGGAAGCGTCCGGCTTCCGTGACCACCACAAGGCGTTCACGAAGGCCGGCGCCACGATCGTGGGCATTTCGCGCGACAGCCTGAAGTCGCACGCGTCCTTCCGCGACAAGCTCGGCCTGCCGTTCGATCTGCTGTCCGACTCGGACGAAACCGCCTGCACGGCCTGGGGCGTGATGAAGTTGAAGAACATGTACGGCAAGCAGGTGCGCGGCATCGAACGCAGCACCTTCGTCGTCGCGGCCGACGGCACGATCGCGCGCGAGTGGCGCGGGGTGAAGGTGCCCGGGCATGTCGAAGAGGTACTCGCGTTCGTCGGAACCCTCAAGTAGGGTGGCCGTACCCCAACCCCGGGAGACTCGATGACCCAGCGCACCAAGCCCGCCGGACAGACAGGCGCCACCCGGCTGCACTCCACCAAACTGTTCGTCATCGACACCAACGTGCTGATGCACGACCCGACCAGCCTGTTCCGGTTCGAGGAACACGACGTGTTCCTGCCGATGATCACGCTCGAGGAACTCGACGACCACAAGAAGGGCATGACCGAGGTCGCACGCAACGCGCGGCAGGCCAGCCGCTACCTCGAAGAGGTGATCGCTCGTTCGCCTGGCGCAGACCTCGGCGCGGGCATCGCCCTCACCGACACCGGCATCCGCCAGGGCACGGGCCACCTGATGCTGCAGACCGAGGCGCTGGAGGCGACGCTGCCCACCTCGATACCGGCCAGCGGCAAGGCCGACAACCAGATCCTGGCGGTGGTCAAGGCACTGCAGGAGCGCAACGCGCGCCGGCAGGTGATCCTGGTCAGCAAGGACATCAACATGCGGATCAAGGCGCGCGCGCTGGGGCTCGCCGCCGAGGACTACTTCAACGACAAGGTACTGGAAGACACCGACCTCCTCTACACCGGCGTGCGCGAACTGCCGGCCGACTTCTGGGAGAAGCACGGCAAGGAGATGGAGTCGTGGCAGCAGGCCGGCAGCACCTTCTACCGGGTCAGTGGCCCCCTGTGCAGCGCCTTCGCGCTGAACGAGTTCGTCTGGATGGAATCGGACCGCCCGTTCCATGCGATCGTGACGGAGCAGTCGGGCAAGACTGCGATCCTCCAGACCATCCGCGACTTTTCGCACCAGAAGAACAGCACCTGGGGCATCCTCGCCCGCAACCGCGAGCAGAACTTCGCGCTGAACCTGCTGATGAATCCGGAGATAGACTGCGTCACGCTGCTCGGCCAGGCCGGAACCGGCAAGACGCTGCTCACGCTCGCGGCAGGGCTCGCGCAGACGCTCGAGGAGAAGCTCTACTCCGAGATCATCATGACCCGGGTGACGGTCCCGGTCGGCGAGGATATCGGCTTCCTGCCCG
>CAIQON010000236.1 GCA_903873475.1 uncultured bacterium | reverse complement strand
TGACCCTGGTTTTCGCCCAGGTCTGGCTACCGGGTGAAGTTCAGCACCATGCCGGGAAAGGCGATCAGCAGGCCGACCATGATCAGCTGGATGATGATGAACGGGATCGCGCCCATGTAGATATCCATCGTGCGCACCGATGGCGGGGCGACGCTGCGCAGGTAGAACAGCGCGAAGCCGAACGGTGGATGCATGAACGAGGTCTGCATGTTCACCGCGATCAGCACGGCGAACCAGACCAGGTCGATGCCCAGCTTGTCGGCGACCGGGCCGAGCAGCGGCAGCAGGATGAATGCGATCTCGAAGAAGTCGAGGAAGAACGACAGCAGGAAGATCAGCACGTTCACGAAGACGAGGAAGCCGGTCTGCCCGCCGGGCAGGCCGGTCAGCAGGTGCTCGACCCACAGGTCGCCGTCGAGCCCGCGGAACACCAGCGTGAAGATCGTCGCGCCGATCAGGATGAAGATGGCGAAGCTGGTCAGGATGGTGGTCTGCTCCATCGCCTCGCGCAGCACGCGCAGGCCGAGCCGGCGGTTGGCTGCGGCGAGCCCGAGCGAACCCAGCGCGCCCATCGCCGCCGCTTCGGTCGGCGTCGCGAGCCCCACGAAGATGGTGCCGATCACCAGGAACAGCAGCACGATGGCGGGCACCAGTGCCTTCAGGGCGCGCAGCAGCAGCGCCCGGTCGCGTGGCTGGCGTTCCGCCTCGGGGATCGCCGGGACCGCATCCGGGTAGACCAGCGACACGAGGAAGATGTACAGCGCATAGAGACCGGTGAGCACCAGGCTAGGCACCAGCGCGCCGGCGTACACGTCGCCCACCGAGATGCCCAGCACCTCTGCCATGACCACCAGCACGATCGACGGCGGAACGATCTGCGCGAGCGTGCCGGAGGCGGCGATGACGCCGGTCGACAGACGGGTCGAGTAGCCGTGGCGGAGCATCACCGGCAGCGAGATCAGGCCCATCGCGATCACCGTCGCGGCGACCACGCCGGCCGGTCCGCCGAGCAGGGCCCCGACGAAGATCACCGCATAGGCGATGCCGCCCTTCACCGAGGCGAACACCTGGCCCATGGTCTCCAGCATCTCTTCCGCGATGCCGCTGCGCTCCAGCACCACCCCCATGAAGGTGAAGAACGGGATCGCCAGCAGCGTCTGGTTGGACATGATGCCCAGCACCCGCTCCGGCAGCGCCTGCAGCAACTGCGGCCCGAAGGCCCCGGCCTGGATGCCGATCAGCGAGAACGCCAGCCCGACTGCCGCCAGCGAGAACGCGACCGGGTAGCCGACGAGCAGGAACACGACCATCGTCGCGAACATCGCGGGGGCGAGAAGTTCGATGCCCATCAGCGCGCGTCCACTACTGCAGTTCGCGCCGCTGCACCGGCGCCGGCGCGAGCCCGCGCAGGAAAGCGACCCGCTTGATGATCTCGGACACGCCCTGCAGCGTGAGCAGTGCGAAGGCCAGCGGGATCGCCGCCTTGATCGGCCAGCGTGCCAGCCCACCGACATCGGGCGAACGCTCCCATACCTCGATCGACGAGGCGACCATGGGCAGCGAGAGCACGGTGAGCGCGATCGTCGTCGGCAGGAAGAAGAACAGTCCGCCGAGGATGTCGATCCAGGCCTGTCGGCGCGGTGTCTGCCGGCCGTACAGGACATCGACCCGCACGTGCCCGCCGCGCGCCAGGGTGAACGCCGCGCCGAACAGGAAGATCAGCGCGAACATGTACCACTGGAGCTCGAGCAGGCCGTTCGATCCGAACCGGAATCCGTAGCGCAGGATCGCATTGGCGGTCGCCACCAGCACGACCACCAGCGTCAACCAGCAGGCGAGGCGCCCGATGCGTTCGTTCACCGCATCGATCGCCCGCGCGGCGGCCAGCAACGTCTTCAATCCCGCTCCTTGCTTACCCGTCCGGGCCCATGAGTACCATGCAGCGGGGCGACCCGCCAAGGGTGGGCGGCGGGCGGGCCCCGGGTCAGCCGCGCGAATGTTGCTAAAATCAAGCCTTTGCAGCGTACCGGAGCGGCCAGATGTTCAGCGAGAAAGACCGAATCGAAGGTTTCGACCCCGAACTGTGGGCCGCCATGGAGCATGAGCGCCAGCGCCAGGAAGACCACATCGAGCTGATCGCCTCCGAAAACTATGCGAGCCCGAGGGTACTGGCGGCCCAGGGCTCGGTGCTCACGAACAAGTACGCCGAGGGCTATCCGGGCAAGCGCTACTACGGTGGCTGCGAGTTCGTCGACATCGCCGAGACGCTGGCGATCGAGCGGGTGAAGCAGCTGTTCGACGCGCCGTACGCGAACGTGCAGCCGCATTCCGGCGCACAGGCCAACATGGGTGTCTACCTGGCCATGCTGTCGGCCGGCGATACCATCCTCGGCATGTCGCTCGCCCACGGTGGCCACCTGACCCATGGCGCGACGGTCAACTTCAGCGGCAAGCTGTACAAGTCGGTCGCCTATGGCCTCGATCCGAAGACCGAAGAGATCGACTACGACCAGGTCGCGGCGCTGGCGCGCGAGCATCGGCCGAAGATGATCGTCGCCGGGGCCTCGGCCTATGCGCTGCAGATCGACTTCAAGCGCTTTCGCGCGATCGCCGACGAGGTCGGTGCGCTGTTCCTGGTCGACATGGCGCACTACTCCGGGCTGGTGGCCGCCGGGG